>CALLNG010000221.1 GCA_938005345.1 uncultured Clostridia bacterium | reverse complement strand
TGAACTCCTTGGCGCTCCAATTCGTCAATAACGCCAATTTTCCGCAGCATATTTTGAAAATACCCAAACGATTCGTGGTCGTCAAAGTTTGTTGACATGATGAGCCGCTCAATATAGCTACCCTCCACCAAAAATACATCGTCTTGTTTACTCACTGTAAACTGCGGCCCTTCCTCGGACGGTTCTTCCAGTATTTCCACCTGGTGAATTTCTTCTTTAGGAATATTCTGGAGCAGCCGATAGGCCGCCTCCATCAATTCCCATACGCCTTGTCCAGTGGCAGCAGAAATTTCAAACACCAAATATCCACGCTCCCGCATCTGTTCGATAAACGCGTTTTTCTGTTCTATGTTCATTCCTAAATCAATCTTATTGGCCGCAATAATTTGCTGTTTTCCAGCTAACCGTTCACTATAGCGTTGCAATTCTGTATGAATCGTCTCAAAATCCTCCATTGGGCTGCGTCCTTCCACACCCGAAACATCCACCACATGGATAAGTAGGCGTGTCCGCTCTACATGGCGCAAAAAATCATGCCCCAGTCCCACTCCTTCACTGGCGCCTTCCACAATACCCGGAATATCCGCCAGCACAAAACTGCGTTCCTCATCTAACCGGACCACGCCCAAATTGGGCTGCAAGGTCGTAAAATGGTAGTTTGCAATTTTGGGTGCAGCTTTACTGACGCGTGATATGAGCGTAGATTTCCCAACGTTGGGAAATCCCAACAATCCCACGTCCGCAATCAATTTTAATTCCAACTGCACTTCCCGTTGCACGCCTTTCATTCCCGCTTTCGCAAACTTTGGCGTTTGCCGTGTCGGCGTGGCAAACTTTTTATTGCCAAAACCGCCATTGCCACCGCGCGCCGCTACGAATGTTTGTCCATTCTCCGTCAAATCTGCAATGATCTTGCCGGTTTTCACATCTTTCACAATCGTCCCGCATGGCACTCGAATCACACAATCCTCGGCATTTTTCCCGCGGCAATTTCCTGCCTTGCCGTTTTCTCCATCCGCCGCTTTATATTTTTTCCGATATTTCAAGTCCATCAAAGTAGCCAGCTGACTATCCGCCTGAAAGACGATATTGCCACCGTTTCCGCCATCGCCGCCGTCCGGGCCTCCTGCCGCTACATACTTTTCTCTATGGAATGATACGGCGCCATTTCCGCCGCTGCCTGACTCCACCAAGAGCCGCGCTGTATCTACAAACATATGCCACCTCTGTTTCCTGCGCACGCCTCTTTCGGGTGCAGGTTTCTTTCAAGTTGAATTTACTTTCACCGTGTTCTTCTTAGTATGGTCCAAATCACCTTTCCTTACACGGTTTCTTTACTTTCAATACACTCTTCTTATTTAATAGGTAAACATAACTGACAAAACAAACATGATATGTAAAATGTTTGAAAGTGTCTTAATTCAAGATTTTATATATCGTTTTGTTTAATATTGATATACCAGTGAGTTTTTTAAAGATTGAAGCTCATTTTCACACCAATCTATTCTTTCTATGAGAGCCCGGTTCTATCTAAAACAGTAAGAAATTTTTTGTTGGAAATATCCCAATCCCTTCATAGAATGGGGTTTTGCCTGAACTTCTCTAAACGGAATAGTTGTTCTTTATCCGGTTTATCTACCCCGTTTTTATAATCATATCCCATCTTTCTATAAAATTGACAGGCCGTTATGGAGGAAGGAACTTCTATTCTTTTGGCTCTCAAAAAATACTCGTCCCGTTCCAATGTTTCAATTATTTTTCTTCCGATTCCTTTTCCTTGGTATTCAGGTAATACAAATATTGTAAACAGGCTACTTTCCTCTTTTTTCCCCCAATAAGACCCAATTGCACCACAACCCACAATATATTCATTTTGACAGACAACATAAAAATGGGTCCAACTTGCCCGTTTTATCACACCTTCTGGGGAGAATGCTCTGACATCATTCTCTATATACTCAGCAGAATAATCTTTACTGTTTGTCGTTCTTAACGTCTTGATAATAAGCTCTGACACCTGCTGCGCATCGCTCTGTTGAAACCTTCTGATATTATAGCTTTCATCCATTGTACTACCCCCACAAATTCTAATTGAGCAATATAAAATTATAGTATACAAGTATGGATCTATCCATTATTTTTCTATATCTGTCCGCATAATTTTATACTGACATTGGAAAGTGGTATGTCCATTTTGGGCACTATCATATCAAAATTTAATGTAGTTGTAAATACCTGAATACACCAAAAATTGGTATTTACAAAAATGTTTCGCATATTGATCCTTTTACCAACTTGAAACCAGACATTATTTTTAATTTTTTAATGGCCGGTATTTTACCTATGGAAAAAGAAAAACCTCAGGCCCCTGGCCTGAGGTTTTGAAATGCCTCTTACTGAGCGGCCGCATATACGCTGACCTGTTTCTTGTTTTTGCCAACTCTTTCAAATTTTACATGTCCTTCCACCAGGGCAAATAGGGTATCGTCTTTTCCTTTTCCAACATTTACGCCCGGATGAATTTTGGTTCCTCTTTGTCTTACCAGGATGTTGCCCGCCAGAACAAACTGTCCATCGCCGCGTTTTACACCAAGACGTTTGGATTCGCTGTCCCGTCCGTTCTTGGTACTACCCATCCCTTTTTTATGTGCAAAAAACTGAATATCTACTCTCAACATGTGTTTCACTCCTTTCGGAATTCTATCTCTTTTCCACTTTCATGTGTATATACTCTCGATATTGTGACGCAAGTTCTCTCAAATAGAGACATAGGGCATTCGTTAAAACAAACGCACGCTGCAACACTTCTGCCGGCAACGTTTCCGGCAATGTACAACGAATCACCGTTTGCTTCTCCTCCACTTGAACGATATCTTTTAGACCCAACTGCTGTTCCAGCCCTACACCTGTCATCATGACAGCCGAAGAAACTGCCGCGCATACAATATCTTGTCCGCGTTCAGCATATCCGCTATGCCCCGCCACTTCAAAAAATACGGTATTACCCGCCTCATTTTGCAAAATCTGCACACGAATCATAACAATTATGCGTTAATTTTTGCAATTTTCACTTTCGTGAATGCTTGTCTGTGGCCTTGTTTTTTTTGGTAGCCTTTTTTGGGTTTGTATTTATAAACGACAATCTTCTTCGATTTACCGTTTGCAACCACTTCTGCTTCCACGCTAGCGCCTTCCACAACCGGCGTACCTACTTTTGAATCTCCGCCGTTGACAATCGCCACAACTTTTTCAAACGTGTGTTTCGCGCCCTCTTCCAAACCTAGTTTTTCCACAAATATAACGTCACCTTCGCTGACCTTATACTGCTTACCACCGGTTTCGATTACTGCATACATTTTTTTGCACCTCCATCCACCATACTCGCTAATTTCAGGTGCGGTTACCCGCTTCCAAAACCCGAATTATGCGGTCAATATTTGTATTATACCATAGCCACCAATCTTTGTCAAATATTTTTTTCTCTTTTCGCCATTTTTTCTCCTTTACTTTCCGGTAGCTTTTTGCTATAATGGTGATATTTGTATGGTCTTTTCCCATTTTTGGATAGCATTATTTTATGAATTGGGGGCAATTTATATGCAAAAAGAACAAAACAAACGCTATATACTGGGAAGTTGTTTTTACGCTTTTTTTATCAATGGCATCACCGGCCTTATTTTAGGGTCTCTGCTGCCCTATCTCACCCAGACATACCAGCTTGGTTATCAGGTCAGCGGACTACTGCTTTCTGCCCATTCCTTCGGCAATTTGGTAGCGGGCTTCATTGCTGGCGCACTGCCTGTTTACCTAGGACGCAAGCGGTCCATTTTGCTGCTGAGCAGCGCAACCGCTCTCGGTTTCATTGGAATGGTTTTAATCGGCAACCCGGTTTTGCTGCTGCTTTCCTTCCTTTTCACGGGAATCGGGCGTGGCAGCGTGAGTAATTTTAACAATGTCATTGTCACAGAAACGTCCGACGGAAATCCCAAAGCACTGAATATTCTACATTCTTTTTTTGCTATTGGCGCTTTCATCGCACCGTTTCTCGTGCTCTGTTTCACACAATTGCAACCGGACTATTGGAAATGGTCCAGTTTATCTGTGGCAGTTTTGGCTTGTGTGATGATTGGTTTATTTGGGGTTATGAAGCTATCTGACCCCGTTTCTTGGGCTGCACAATCTACACCCCAGCGGTCTTTTTCCTTTTTAAAACAAAGTGGATTTTGGATTTCCAGCGGAATTTTGTTTTTTTATCTCTGCGCCGAAACTGCTATCAATGGCTGGCTGGTGACCTATTTCAAAGACAGTGGCATTATGACAGATGGTTATGCACAAACGCTTGCCTCCCTTTTGTGGCTCGTCATTCTATTTGGGCGGCTCACCTGCGCCTATCTTTCCCAGTTTGTTTCCAAACAAAAGCTGTTGGTAGGCACTGCTGCAGGCACAATCGTGTTTTTTATATTATTGCTTGCTACCCATAATCTTACCATCATTACGGTCAGTATTGTGGGGCTTGGATTTTGCATGGCAGGTATTTATCCCACCACCGTTGCAAATGTTGGCGGCGTTATCAAAAGCGCGCCTATGGCCATGGGGACGCTGTTGGCTATTGCCGGTCTGGGCGGTATCATCATGCCGGCTGTTACGGGATTTGTCGCAGGCCGTTTCAGTATTTTCGGCGGTATGGCGGTCATTTCTGTTGCCGTCGCGTTGAATTTCATTTTTGCTGTTGTCAATGCCGTACGCCAAGGCCCGGATTCCTCCGTCTAAACTACGATTTATATTATATGCGCCCCCATAATATCGTCTTTGGTTCGCTCTGCTCATCAGCATCTATTTCTTATGTAGACAACCCGCATGCTACTTTGATAATAGCAGAAAGAGGCGGCCCCATATGATGGGACCGCCTCTTTCCTATCATTCGATAGGGGAAAACAAAATCTGGGGGAGACCTTGTTTTCAAAGTTTTGAAAAGGAGACACTCGTGAAAAAAAGTATTATCACGGGGTACACTCTTATCATACTGTTATTTTGTGATAAACAAATGATAATTTTATGAAAGATTGCAAAGAATTCACCGTATTATCAATTCAAAGTTAGTAAAATATGCCCTGCCTTTTCTTAATTATAGCAAATGTACCGCGACAATCAGGCCTGCAAAAACGATGGATACCATAGAAGTCAATTTAATTAAAATATTAATAGACGGGCCGGAGGTATCTTTAAAGGGGTCTCCAACGGTATCCCCGACAACAGCCGCTTTATGCTGATCCGAACCCTTCCCACTATGCGCACCTGATTCGATATATTTTTTCGCGTTGTCCCAGGCACCGCCGGAATTTGCCATCATGACTGCCAGCACGAAACCCGTAACAGTTGTACCCGCCAACAGACCCGCGACTCCATTCACGCCCAAAATGAGTCCCACCACAATCGGCACAATGACCGCCAGCAAAGCAGGCGCTAACATCAGTTTTTGCGCGGAACGCGTACACAAATCAACGCAGGTTGCATAATCCGGTTCCGCCTTATTTTCCATCAATCCCGTAATCTCACGGAATTGCCGCCGCACTTCCAGCACAATGCTTTGTGCCGCTTTTCCGACAGCGTCCATTGTCATAGCCGCAAATAAGAATGGCATCATTCCGCCGACAAACAGACCGATGAGCACGGCTGGATTGGTAATGTTCAAATCAAACACAAAGTCCGGCGCAATCAGTTTTACTTCCGATACATAAGCCGCAATCAGCGCCAATGCCGTAAGGGCAGCCGAACCGATAGCAAAACCTTTTCCGGTTGCCGCTGTAGTATTACCTAGCGAGTCCAGTGCGTCCGTCCGCTTTCTCACTTCGGATCCCAAATGGGTCATTTCCGCAATACCGCCGGCATTGTCCGCAATGGGACCATATGCGTCGGTGGCAAGCGTTATGCCAAGAGTGGATAACATGCCAACTGCTGATACGCCAACCGCGTATAGGCCCTGGTTAAAATCTGCGCCGCCGCCAGCAGCAAAATAGCTAATCAACACCGAGATACCCACAATCACGACGGGGAATACTGTTGACATCATGCCAAGAGACAATCCGCTAATGATGATAGTAGCCGGCCCTGTTTCCGACGCAGCCGCCAGCCGTTTTGTCGGTTTGTAAGATTCCGATGTAAAATATTCCGTAAGCACACCAATCAAAATGCCCGCTATCAAACCAGAAATGATAGCTACGAATACTCCCATATTTTGAGGCAGAATGATCTTGATTACAAAGTAGGAAACGACCGCAATCGCCGCTGCCGCTATATAGGTTCCCGTGCGTAACGCAGACAACAATTGTTTTTGCGTAGCGCCTTCCTTTGTCCTTACAAAAAATGTCCCGATGATAGAAGCAACTACTCCCAACGCTGCCAGCAACATCGGAACAGCCACACCTGACATACCAAAGCCC
>CALLNG010000220.1 GCA_938005345.1 uncultured Clostridia bacterium | reverse complement strand
TTATGCATTTACATTGGAGAATAAATGGATTGTAGGAAAATGGTATGGAGAATTTTCCAAGGCTTCTGCTGGAACTTGCTTGAAGTTGGTAGAACGGGTGCATATAAAACACAAATGGTTGTCCTGGCTAATCTTTTTCATGCCGCTGCGAACGATGTAAAAACGCTATGTTGAAGATTTGCGGCGCAAGTTGATACAGGCTTGTAGCAAAGCAGAATGATAGAAACAAGGGAAAAGGGGGAATAACCGTATGAATCTGAAAGAAACAATAGAATCCTTTGTATATCCGCATTTGAACTATTTGGTGCAAATGATGGCAGATGGTGGTAAGGACACAAAATGGATGGGCATTCATTGCCTAAACGATAAAGAAAATTTTACGGGAGGCGCTTTGATGCTGGGAACCAGTCAGTTGTTTCTTTATCAGAAAAAGACGCAACCGGAAAAAGCAGAGCTAACATGGAACCATTGGTTGCAGTTTGCTGAGTGGGCAGCACAAGGTAAAATGGCAACTTGGGGAAAACTGTCTGCCCTCAAATCCCTTTGGCTTTTGAAACAGGCTGGAAAATGGGAGGCAATTCCAGGAGAGCTACTGGATAAATTGAAAAAACTCACTGAGTACCATGATTTTTTTGATGTGGAAACCATGAAGCTACGCGGACACGCGACCAACTATTTGCATGTCGCTATGGCAGTAGCAGGTTATAGGGAAAAGTTGGGATTTGAAGTGCTCGGCATGTCGGAGAAGATTTTTAAGCTATTTTTACAGCAGCTTCGTGCACGGTCTCCAGAAGGATGGATGGATGATTCGGAAGGGTACGGACGTTTTGACCGCTATAGTTTTTTGATTCATACAGAATTGGCAGATACCTGCCATGCATTGGAGATACCCATCCCTCAACAGGTAAAAGACGGCGTTTGCCGCAGCTTAAAATTGCTGCTAGAACTGTATAATCCGCAGGGCGATGGTATTGCATATGGCAGAAGTTTGTCTGCACACGGTGATTTGACTGCACCGGAAGTGGTATCAACTGCGGCACGGGAGGGGTGGCTGAAAGAAGGACAAAAGGACTGTGCCGTGCAGTATTGTCTAGCAGGAATAAAAAAGGTACTAACTTTTTGGTTTAACCGCGAAAAACAATCATTTGATTTATGGTTTAATGGCCGTACCACCAACCGTTACCGGCAGGTACACCGCATTATGGAAGTGAATTTAGACTTATGTGCTCAGCTGATAGGGACGCTGCATAATATGGAACAAGCAGGATTGGCGGAGTGTAGCATGGAAATGGAACTGACCCAACTAAAAAAGGAGCTAAATTGTGTAAAGACAACGTTCCTTGACCCGCAAAATTCATTTTACGCAGTGCATACGCCACAGCGTATCTGGCAGCTGCCTGTGGTAGGAACCGGAGAATGGTATCAGTCTCCCGCCTATTATCCGTTGCCTATGGCGCCGCAGTTTGTGGAATTACCACCGGAAAACCCGAGTGACGGCAGTACATTGCCGGTTTTATTACCGCTTGCAGAGTTGCAGGATGGCCGCATTGTGTTCCCGGTACAGTATTTTGCAAATAGTATTGTACAAACAGCATCCGGAGGAATTGAAATCTGTATCAAGTTGGATGCGATGGCAGTTGCAGGTGAGAAGGAGCCACAGCCATTAGAAAATAGCGGTGCAACGCTGCGTTATATATTTCAAGAAGATGGCGCGGTGTGTGCATATTTTGAATATGTGTCAGAAGAAGTACCAATTCGCACATTGCATATGCAGTGGATGAGTCAGGCTGACCTGATAGAACAAATACCGGAGGGGGCTTTGTTTGAAGGGGGAAGCGTTAACCTAAAAGATTGGCAGATGCAGCCGGCTGAGTCTGTTGATCAGCAGACAGATTATTTTACGCCGCATGGTCCTGGGAAATGGGTCATACGTTGTGAAAAACAAATCAACGGGAACACAGCTACGGCACAATGGATTTTGCAGCAGTCATAGCTGTTTATGGGCATCGATTGTTTCTCAGCTGTTTGATTGTTAGATAATTGAATATATGGGCACACGGTCTGAAAAAGACGGTGTGCCTTTTCTATCAATGAGGTGTTATTTAACTTTGTTGGTATAACACATTAGAAGACATTTGCACTATTCTTTTCATTCTTTGCACTTTTATTGAATTTCAAAGCAGCAATCTTGCCTTTTCTTTAAGAATATGATAAGATGAAGCTACCAAAAAATACGAAAAACGGAGGAAAAGATATGAAGTTTCAAGCTGGACTTGTTTATGAAGGATACAAAGCATTTTGGGGAACAAATTATGGATTGAACCAAGAATTAGAAAAGATTTGTGCTGTCGAGAGCATACATCTTTCCTGCGCGCGGCGTGACTTTGCGGCGGCGCAAGTTTGTATTTGGCCAAAGGAAGGTGGAACCTTAACTATTGGTGGAGCAGCAGCATTTTCTCCCTATGGACCGCGTGGAGGACTGCGTCTATGTGTAGAGATGAAAGGATTCTCTCCGGTCATGCAGCATATTGGCTATGTAACAGATGATGACGGAGTGGAACGGGCCGATATCATTTTACAGGATGAAACTGTGGAGATGGAAACGGAAAAAGCTCAAATGGTTTGGCTAGAAATACCAGTTCCAGAAAATGTTCAGCCAGGTAATTATGAGGGCACCGTACGTATTTATAGCCACACAATGTTTGAAGCGGAACAATTAGTCAAAGAGCTTCGTGTAACGCTAACCGTAAAAGATGTTACATTACCGGAGAAACCGTCGTTTTATTTGGATTTATGGCAACATTGCAGTAATATAGCACGCAAGCACGAAGTACCGCTGTGGAGCGATGCCCATTTTGCTATTTTAGAGCGGTATGTTGCTTCCTTAGGAGCATTAGGGCAGCGCGCTGTTACTGTCATTGTCAGTGAGATTCCATGGTCGGGGCAGACCGGATTCTTGACAAAGAATTACATTAGCAATTTATACGAATACAATATGGTTCGTGTGACGCGTCATAAAGATGGAGGATTTTCTTATGACTGGAGCGCAATGCAGCGTTATATCGACCTATGTGCACGTTATGGAATCAACGATGAAATTGAAGTATTTGGACTTTGCAATATTTGGGTTTCAGAAGAAATGGGCTTTGGTGCCTGCTCTGATTATCCAGATGGGATCCGTATACGGTATTATGACGAATCAGATGGCTGTTATAAATTTATGGATAATAAAACGGATATTTGTGCCTACATTCGTGCGCTACATGATTATTTTGTTGCAAAAGACCTAATTGAAAAGGTGCGCGTGGCAGCAGATGAACCTGAAGATACAGGAAAACATCGGATACGGATTGACTTGCTGAAAGAAAACGGACCACGGTTTCAATATAAAACAGCGGTTAATAATGAAGAATTTATCGAAGAATTTCAAGATGACATTTTTGATATTGCGCCGCTTTTGCCTTTTGCAGCCAAACATTTAGAGGCAGTTCAGTCGGTTCGCAGCCATAACAATGGACGTGCCACTTGGTATGTATGCTGTAATCCTCAATTCCCCAATACGTTCATTTGTTCTCCATTAAGTGAATGTCGGCTCATCGGGCTTTTGACTTGGTATTTGCAATTAGATGGATTTTTGCGCTGGAATTATACAGTATGGCCGGAATATCCGAGGGAAAGAATTAGTTACCGCGCTGGTTATTGGAAGGCTGGAGACACCAATTTTGTTTATCCGTCTCGTGGGGGCGATGTGTTGCTGACACTGCGCTACAAAATTCTCAAACGGGGAATCGGCGATTATGAATTGCTGCGCATGGCTAATCTTTCGCAGGATGATACCTTGTGGGATGGGATTTTGAAGAAAAAACAGATTAAAGACTTTTATGATGAAGATATCATGGGAAATCCGGAACGCTGTTATGTGAGGGACTATGCAGCGTATGATACTTTTCGCAATGCATTGATGGAACGGATAGAAAAACAGTAAATAGGAGTTGAACTAGGTGGATAACCATGAAAAAATGCGGCAAGGATATTTATACCAGGATATTGACGAGGGATTTCCACAGCAGCGTCTGCGCTGCCGCCAGTTGGTAAAAGCATTCAATGAAACCGAACCAAATGAGGAGAAACGCCGCGCCGCGCTGCTAAGAGAGCTACTGCCGGAAGTGGGAAAGGAAGTTTGGATTGAACCTCCTGTCCGCTTTGCCTATGGAAATACGCATATAGGCAATTACTTTTATGCAAATTTTAATTTAACTGTGATTGATGATATCGATGTATATATCGGTGATTATGTCATGGTTGCCCCTAATGTTACTATTTCAGCAACAGGCCATCCGGTGCACCCTGACCTTCGCCCCCATGGAGAACAGTTCTCCTTTCCAGTTCATATTAAGGACCATGTTTGGATTGGTGCAGGGGTGATTATTCTGCCGGGTGTGACAATAGGTGAGGGTTCTGTGATTGGTGCGGGAAGTATTGTGACAAAAGATATTCCTCCATATGTTGTGGCGGTAGGTAATCCCTGCCGCGTGCTGCGCGAAATCACTGACCGTGACAGGGAATATTATGTTCGTGACCGGAAAATTTAATACTTTAGAAAAAAAGAGCCGGGAAGATAAGATTATCTGCCCGGCTCCTTTTTTCATGTTGGTTATCCGTTAGAACGTACACTCCGTTCCGCAATTTCTATTGCCTTTGTTACGATATTACCGCAATCCCGTGAGGATACGTTCCCCCATCCGCCATCTCGTTTGACGATTTCTTCTACACCAAGTTCTCTAGCAATTTCATATTTCAGTGCATCGCTCAATTTACTCCTGTGTCTGCTCATTTGTTTGCCCCCGCTTTTCTTTTCTCTTTTTTGAAACGGTTTAGAAAATATCATGGTGTCAAGGCGCTACTGCGCTGTAAACTTATAAAAAAGCTTACGTGTTTAGTATGGCGCAAAGAAAGTAAAATATGAATTGAAAATATTTGAAAACTGGAGAAAGAAAACCAAAAAATATGGTATTTTTCTAAGATTATATCAGTTAAATGGATAGAATAAAAATTTTCAATTCGTAGATAGACAAGGAATGTTGTTTATTGTATAATCAAATTAGATACTCCGCAAAAAACTTGATGTAAGGGGTTTATGAAAATGTACGCTTTCGATACAGACCAAAATATTATAGGAGGAAAAATGATGAACGTTATCCATAAAATACCAGTTAATAAAGGATGGTCGGGTGATACGAAATACTGTGCAGTAACCGCCGATGGCACAAAGTATCTTTTGCGGATCTCGCCGCAAGAAAAGGGGAAACGCTGTGCAGATGTTTTTCGGATACAGCAGGAAATCGCATTGCTTGGTATCCCTATGTGCAGGCCTGTTTCGATTGGTACCTGCAAGGAAGGGATTTACACGATACAGACATGGATTGACGGACAAGATGCAGAAGAGGCAATACCGTATCTTCCTGATTCACAGCAGTATGCCTATGGTTTGGAGGCTGGCAGAATTCTAAAGAAAATTCATGCCATTCCAGCACCTGAAAACCAGACTGATTGGGAAACAAGATTTATAGAAAAGATGAACCGGAAAAGGAAACAGTATGATGATTGTCCCATTCAATTTGAGGGCGCAGATAATATGATCGCCTACATGGAGAAAAACCAGCATTTGTTAAAAAACAGGCCGCAAAGTTTACAGCATGGCGACTATCATATTGGTAATATGATGTTGGAGAACAATCAAATCGTCATCATTGATTTTGAGCGCTATGATTATGGTGATCCATGGGAAGAGTTTAATCGCATTGTATGGAGTGCACAAAAGTCGCCGCTGTTTGCCTCCGGTATGGTGAATGGTTATTTTAATGGCGAGGTGCCGAACGCCTTCTGGAAGTTGCTTGCCCTGTACATTAGTAGCAACATGTTGTCTTCTATTGTGTGGGCGCAATCTTTTAGCGAGAAAGAAGTTGCTACCATGCTGCAACAGGCAAAGGATATACTGTGTTGGTATGATAACATGCGCAATCCTATTCCTTCATGGTACTTCAGCGGATACTATTTGCAGTATATGAATGGTTTGCCCTATAAATTAAAATCTCCATTTGATTTTGACTTTATAAAGAAATATGGCAGCACTTTTACAATATTTGATGATCAAGATTCCGGAAATATCTGTTTTGGAACAGAAAAAGAGGGGAAACGATATTTTGTAAAGTTTGCTGGTGCGCCCACAGAGCGTTACAATGGAGCGCCTGCGGATGCAGTGAAACGATTAAAAGCCACTACGTCCATCTACCAAGATTTACATCATAAAAATTTAATCGAATTGGTTCAAGCGGAAGAAGTTGGCGGTGGATATGCCATGGTATTTCGGTGGGCGGACGGAAATTGCATGGGTAGAATGTATCCGGCGGCCCACCGTAGGTTTATAAACCTTTCCGTAGAGGATAAGCTGTATGTATTTCGTGATATATTGTGTTTCTTTGAATATATCATATCCCAGAATTATGTGGCAATCGATTTCTATGATGGAAGTATACTTTATGATTTCAATACGGGCAAGACGACAATCTGTGATATTGATCTCTTTCGGAAGCAACCCTGCGTGAATGATATGGGCAGGATGTGGGGAAGTTCAAAATTTCAGGCCCCCGAGGAAAACCAGCTTGGAGCAGCAATCGATGAAATAACAAATGTCTATACCATTGGCGCTACGGCTTTTGCCCTATTTGCGAATTATAACCGAACCCTAGAGCACTGGCAGCTTTCAAAAAATTTATTTCAAGTCGCGTCCAGAGCGATATCGGATAATAGGGAATGTAGGCAGCAGTCTATTGCGCAGTTTATATACGAATGGGAAACAACGCTCTGCAACGGTACACATAAGAAAAATAGCTAGAGTTTAAAATTTCATTTTCCTATAAATTTGAGAAATTGAACTATGGAAAGCTTGATATACTAGATATTATATAAAATTTACAGAAAATGAAGTTTAGTATGCTGTGTTTTAGGGATAATTACATAAAGTTAAAACAAATTTTAACTGTAGGGTTGAATCTTATAGGATTTTCTGATATACTGAATATGAACAAAGGTGTTCCTGAAAGAGGAACACCTTTATTTTTTTTATAGGAGGATGGTAGTATGAGTAGTGGAGACAATGGCTTTGTATTAATCTGTGCAGCGTTAGTATTTCTAATGACACCGGGCTTGGCCTTTTTCTATGGTGGTTTAGTGCGGCGAAAAAATATCGTCAATACAATCATGGCTTGTGCAGGTATTATGGGACTTTCCGTTGTGTTATGGGTTTTAATTGGTTTTTCTTTGGCTTTTGGCGAGGATCATGGTGGCATCATAGGCGGACTGGAGTATATTGGGCTCAATGGTCTCAACTTTAATGAGGCACTAGCATATGCGCCAACTCTGTCCTCTATAACATTTGTGCTGTTTCAAATGATGTTTGCGATGATAACGCCGGCACTGATTACTGGGGCTGTAGCGGGACGTATGCGTTATAAAGCATTATTTATTTTTATTATGGCATGGTCCTTTGTCGTTTATTATCCGATGGCCCATATGGTATGGGGCGCAGGCGGATTTTTGGCAGAGCTTGGCGCGGTAGACTTTGCTGGAGGCAATGTGGTACATATTAGTTCTGGCGTCAGTGGTTTGTTATTAGCAATCATACTAGGAAGACGAAGTGGAGTAGAGCATACATCATATCGTGTCCATAATATTCCATTTGTCTTTCTTGGAGCCGCGTTACTTTGGTTTGGGTGGTTTGGATTCAATGCAGGTTCTGCACTAGGAGCCAATGGCCTTGCTTCTCATGCATTTTTGACTTCTGCCCTCGCATCAGGGACGGCGCTGCTGACTTGGATGATGATAGATATCATAAAAGATGGAAAGCCTACATTGGTAGGCGCTTCTACAGGTCTTGTGGTTGGCTTGGTTGCCATTACGCCTGGCGCTGGATTTGTCCCTGTCTGGTCCGCCATTGTCATCGGGTTTGTGGTTAGCCCCCTGTGCTATTTAATGATGAATTTTTTGAAAAAAAGACTGAAAATAGACGATGCGTTAGATGCGTTTGGCTGTCACGGAATTGGCGGTATTTGGGGCGGCATTGCTACTGGGTTATTCGCGCGTACTGATATCAACTCCGTTGCGCAATGGAATGGATTAATTTATGGGGAAACAGGTCTATTTACAGCCCAATTGATTAGCATTGCGGTTACAATTGGTGTTGCAGTGATAGGTACATTCATTTGTGTTGGTATCACACGAATCTTTACGAAACTTCGGGTTGACCATAAGGAGGAGTTGCTGGGACTCGATGCGACACAGCATGGAGAACGGGCATATCCGTCCTTCAATGGACTTGATTAAGGGGGGAATATTATCATGATGTATAAAATTGAAGCAATCATTCGGGAAGAAAAGCTGGAAGATATAAAAGAAGCACTTCATGAAATTGGGATTAATGGCGTTACAGCATATCAAGTGATGGGATTTGGCGCTCAACGCGGTTATACGTCAGTGGTGCGCGGTCAGAAAATTGATGCAATGCTACTGCCAAAAATTAAATTGGAAATTGTTGTATCTTCTGAACAATGGAAAGAGAAAACAATGCAAAAAATTAAAGAGGTTGCCTATACAGGAGAAATGGGAGATGGGAAAATCTTTGCGTATGAAATCACAGATGCGGTCAAAATTCGAACTGGGGAGAGGGGATACGATGCATTACAATCGGAAAATGAATAAAGGAAACAAATAAGAATACGGCCTCCTATCCATATGGGTAGGGGCCATTTTAGTGGAGCAAACTTTGAGAACCGGCTGAATGATATTGCAGGAGATAAACAGATTAGTTTATTGCCATAAGTTGCTTTATAATGTCTTAAAATGTGGAAGCGGCATGTTGTTCTAAAAAGAGCATGGCCGCATCAGTCTAATAGAAAGAGGCGGTATTTTACTCTGCAAGTATCCAGTGGCTTTGTTAACCCTTCGATAGGATGTGGATCCTATTTGCCATGAATGAGCAAGACGGTGCAAGAAAGCTGAGAAAGAAACTGAAAAAAGTCTGGCTGGTTCGAAGCCGCTGAGTGAAGCAGAGACGTAGCTTTGGAGATAAACGTCTCTGACTGCTCTGGATAATTTGTGGAACATAGCGGTTGTCAAAAGGTGCACAACTAACCTGAATATGCTGTCAAACCATGAAAGGAAAACGCATTAAATCCGGGATGGTGAGACTGGAGTGCTAAGGCTCAAGCAGACAAAAATAGGGGGCAAGAGCCTTGGCAACATGGAACAGGGAACCAATAGTACAGAGTTATTATAGATAAGGGCTAAGGAATAGGGGGACATACCATA
>CALLNG010000219.1 GCA_938005345.1 uncultured Clostridia bacterium | reverse complement strand
CCGTCTCCGCCGCCGCTGGCAATGCCGCGCTGCGTCAGGGCCAAAATACTTTCCTCCGCCCAGGGTACTTCCTCCAAATCTGTATAAGGAGCGGGGCTTTCTGTGGGAGTGGGTGTTGGTATGGGCGTGCCGCCCACCTGGTACTGCGTTCCATGGCTGGAGCTGCCCGGCCCTCTGCCGCCGCCTGTGGTTCCGCCGCCGCTGCCGCCGGCCGGTTGTCCATAGCTCTGGACGGCGCTGGCAAAGGCGGTACGGAACTGTGCAAAATCGCGGAAGGTTCCCGTTTGCAACACTGTTTTATTGATACTCTTTTGCGCAGTTTCGTCCATGCCTGCATACTGGCTGTATTGCGTCAGGCCGTGGAGTACCAGCACTTCATTTTGCTGCAAAAACGCGGTAAGCTGCGTCCAGTCGCAGCCGTTTAGCTGCGCAAGCAGCTCCAGTGCCGCGTTTGCCAGTTGCACCAGCTGTGTATAATCCTCCGCCGGAAGCTGTTCGCACAGCACCAGCGCAATTTGTCCCGTTATCGTTTCGTCCTGCGCCTGCTCTCCGCTTAGCCCAAAAGCGGCGGGATTTTGCGCCACCAGTGTCTGCATGGCATCGCGGCTTTGCTGCGCGGCGTTTGCCTGCGCCAGCAGCGTCTTTTTTTCCTTATCGTTGAGGTAATAAAAGCTGTCCTCTGCGGTGTTGTCCACCAAATAACCGTTCACAGCTACCTGGTAGCTACCGCCGTCCACTTCGCCGTCCATATCCCAGGAATAAGACCACGCTGCGCCCGCACCGCAGGGCAGCGGCGCCAGCAACGCGGTTTTGCCCGTTTCGTCCGTGACGCGCAGCAGCAAGGTGCGTCCCGCCGCGCTTTGCAGCGTGCCGGAAAGGGTCACGGTGTCCAGATTCACGCTGCACGTATCCAGCGTGACGGTATTTTGCGTAGACGTCCGTACGTCCTCCGGCTGCGCCGGTGCGCCGCCCAAGTACCCGACGACAGGGCTGAGCAGGCCGCCGTCCGCGCGCTCCAGCACAAAAGCCGCCGCGCGCAGCCCGTTATAGCTGGGCAAATCCGCCCGCACCACGAGGTCTTCCGATGCGGACGCGTTCACCTCGCTGGTTGGACTTACGGCCAGGTACGCCATGCGGCATGTTTCATCGTAAAACGCCAGCGCGGCTACCGCCTGCTGCGCCTGGCTACCGCTGTTATGCACCGCCGCGCGCG
Source organism: uncultured Clostridia bacterium (assembly GCA_938005345.1). GTDB lineage: Bacteria > Bacillota > Clostridia > RUG12999 > RUG12999 > JAAWTG01. Next base: position 6,549 of record CALLNG010000219.1, on the reverse strand, counting down.
CCGCAACCACGCCCGATTCCGGCAGCGCATAGCGCACGCCGCCCAAATCGTCTTCAAACGTGATGTGTGAAACCGCCAGTCCCGCAGGCGCGGTGGTAAAGGCTAAGGCCACGCCGCTTTGCAGCGTCTGCCCCATGGAGCCCATTAGGTTTTCCGCCGCCACCATCACCTGGTAGCGGGTATTCGCCGCCAGGCGTCCTTCCCAGGAAATCACGAGGTTTTTCCCATCTGCGGACGCGGTGCAGGGCACCGATTCGCCGTCTACGGATTGCAGCACTGCCGCGTCCTGCGGCGTGGTGCGCGCAAGCTCCGTGTTAAAGGCCAGCGTGACCGGCCCTTCTATGGACGCCGTGTCATACCCGTCCGCCGGGTTGGAGCCCGTCAGCGCAAGCGGCTGCATTTTGTCCTTGGCAAACCACAGCCGCTCCAAATTAATGGAGGTATTGGGGTCGGCTGTGATACCCCATGCGTTGGAATGGAAGCGTACATGGGTCACTTTGCTCCAGTCCGGGCTGCCTCCCGAATTGGGTTCAAACTGGCCAATCGGAATTTCCAGCAATTTCCATCCCGTCCAGTCCACGCGGAAAGTCGTGCGGAAATAAGTATTGTCCCCCTCTGTGTACACAATCAGATTGATTTCGGCATTGGTGGCCTGGGCAGAATACACCCACTGGTAATAATAGGAAAATCCACGGAGATCTACGCTGCCCAGCTGTAAATCAAAATACTGCCGGTTTGGCATATCTTCCCACAGCCCGCTCATACCGTACAAATGGGTGGTTTGTGTATCCACCTGCAATTTTCCGGTGGCATTGATGGCCGCTTCATTGTCAAACTGCGCCACCAACACGGTATCCGAATCTGTACCAGGCAGCATGCCGCCTACTGGCATCTCCCGGCTCAGCCACATTCTGTCCAGGCATAGCACCGTCTGTTCATCCATACTGGTATCCCAGCCGCCCGTATCCAGGTATACCGTTTGCAGTTCCGTCCAGTCCGCAATGTCACCATAGGCGGTTGCAGCGGACAGTGGCAGGCTCACCAGCCGCCAGCCCTCCCAGTCCACAGGGATTTTGCTGCGCCAGTAGCCGTTTTCGCCTTCCATCACCACACTGAACGATCCGTTCGTGGCAGCGGCGGAATGCACCCATAGATTAAAATAGGTAAATGCGCTCCAATCCGTTTGCCGCTGTGCGCGCTGCAAATCATATTTTGCCGTGCGCGCCAGGCCGCTGTGCTCCCAGCGGCCCGTCATAGGGCGGTAGCGCAGCGTTTCTGCCTCCTGCTGCAAATTCCACTGCCGCACGTCCGTCGCCGTGCCGAAGGTGGCAATCTCCGCATCTTCCAGCGCAATATCGGTGGGCAGCTGCTTGCTGACTGTGATACGGTCCAAATACAGCCCGGTATATTCCGTCTGGCCGCCAGCGGCCAAAGAAAGCTGCTGCACCGCGCTCTGGGGCATGCCGCCCGTAAAGTCCGCCAGCGGCAGGCTGATGGTGCGCCAATGTTCCTCCCAGTTCACATCCACCCGCGCGGTATGCATTTTCCCTTGCCCGGTTGCCAGCGCCACATCAAAATAGGAACCGTCCGCCGTGCGGGAATATACCCACAAATTGAGGTACTGGTAGCTGCTCCAATCGGTGGCGGCGCCGCTGCGCGCGATGTCCAGGGCGTCTGTCTGCGGCAGCTGCGCTGGCTCCCACAGCGCGCTCATGCCTGCCCCTTGATAGGAAATGTCTTCCGATGGCACCAGGCCCAGTTTTCCCGCTGCGGTACTGTTGTGAAATACAATCAATTCCTGTTCGTCCGGCACCGCCACCGTCCCGGACGGGGAAATCCACATTTGATCCAGGTACAAGCAGGTTTCTGGGTTCACTGTAGTGCCCCAGCCGCCCGCATTGAGACGGATGGCGCTGATATCTGCCAAACGGCTCACCGTACTGCTCTGCGAAAACGCGCCTAGCGGCAGGACGATGGTCTTCCAACCTTCGCCCCAGTCCACCCGGAAGCTTTCCTGGTAATACCCTCCGCCAGTTTCATACAGCAGCACATTGACGTCTGCATCCGTAGCTGCCGCGGAATAAAAGGTCATGAGCAGATAGTTTTGCTCCGACCAGTCCGTGGGCATCCCATGGTCCGCCAGCACATATTCCTTCGTCTGCACACTGCTGCCGCCGCCCGCATGATCCCATTTGCCGGAATATCCATAGCTTTTGGTTAATTCCGTATCCGGTTCTAGGCCAAAGCCCGTGATAGCCGCTTCGCTGTCCATCGCAAGCACCGTTTGATCCTGCTCTTCCTGCACCTTGTCAGACAGCCAGATTTTATCAAAATATAAACAGGTGGTGGGATCCACTGTAGTGCCCCAGTCCCCCGCGTTGAACTGTAAATACGTAATACCATCCCATGTGGTGATCGCTTTGTTCCCTTTAAATCCACCCAGCGGAATACGCACCGTGCGCCAGCCTGTCCAGTCCAGCGGAAGCTGGTAGCTGAAGTAGCCATCTGCGGGGCCGTAGGCGAGTATGTTAATCACAGCACCATTGGCGCTGGCAGAATAAACGCGTACATTAAAGTAGGCATAGGGCGTCCAGTCCGTTTGCACGCCGTGGTCCGCCAGGACATACTGCCCGCTGTTTTTACGGGTACCGCCGCCGGAGTGGTCCCATTTGCCGGACGCGGCGGATAGCGTAATCTCTGTTTCCTCCGCAAAGCCAAAACCGCTGCGGTCAGCCGCCTGGTTGAAATCCGCCGCCACCAGGTTGCGTTCCCCCGGCGCCTCCTTGGACAGCCAGATGGAATCAAAATACAGGCAAGTGGTGGGATCTACTGTCCCGCCCCAATCCCCCGCGTTAAAGCGGATGATTTGGACGTCCGAAAGATCCTTGATATTGTTATTAAGCATGGGGCCGCTGATAGGAATGCTGACGCATTTCCACTCCTTCTCCCAGTCCACCACCAAATCATAGCGGTTGTATTTCCCGCCGGAATCGTAAACCAGCACGTTGATGTGCGCACCGTTGGCTTTTTCGGAATACATCCAAAAATTGTAGTACTGGTAGCCGGACCAGTCTGTCGGCGCGCCATAGTCCGCTAACCGGTATTCATTCGTTTGTTTGCGCGATCCACCGCCCGTATGGTCCCATTTGCCGGAAGTGGCATAGGATTTGCGCACGTCCTTATTCACTGCCGTTCCAAACGCGCGAATGGTGGTTTCATTGTCAAAGGCCACTAACATGGCCTTGCCGCCTGTTTCCTGCGCCGCCGCGCCCTGCGGCTGGGCAAACGGTACGCCCAGCGACAGGACCGCTGCCAGCAGCAGGCATAGCAGTTTCGATTGCTTCCGTTTCATGTTTCACCGTTCCTTTCCCCCAAATAGGTATCGTTACACCGTCCCATATCTAGCCTACCTGAAACGATGCGGTAAAGGTTTTGCCACGTGAGCCTTGCAAATCATAGGTCAGCGTCACGCTGTCCGCGCCCTGCTGCACGCGCACGCCTTCGTCTGCCTGCACAGGCGTCAAATCCGCACGCGATAGTGTGACTGTGGCGCTTTGCAGCTTTTGCGACGGGTCGGATACCGCAATGGTATAGGCGCCGTCCTGCTCCTGTACCATGACCGTCAACGCCTGGCTGGCGCGCACTTCACCCAAGCTGCCGCTGCGCCAAAAGACGATGCCCGTTGCGCCCAGGGTGTTTTCCCGTACCGCTTGCACCGCGTTGGTGTTGGACAGCACTTCAATATCAGGGTTTTGCGCATAAGCCTGTGTTTCCTCCGGTGTTTTGTTCGGTAAAAGCGCATAGGCATAGGCCGCGTTATTCGGATTCACACCGTGGTCAAACCACAGTTCAAAAAAGCTGGGCCCCGTGTTGGTTTTGCGCATACTCAGCGTAGGCGCATCGGGGAAATAGTACCCGAGCTGACCTTCATAGTGCGCCCAGCGCACCTCCGGCACCTGTGTGACCACGCTGTTTAAGTTCATTTCCTCCCCATTCATGAGCACGGTATCCTGGTTGAGGTATTCATTTTCCCCAAAGGTGATAGGGCTGCCATCCGGCGACGGCGGATAGATGCGGAATTCCGTGACGCTATTCCACGTGCCGTTGTTGAGCCCGTGTCCAAAGAAACGGACATAGCGCCCCGAAACGCCGCCGAGGTCATACTGTTCCAGCTCCGCCGTGGTGCCGCTGCTACCGCCCTCAAAGACGGTGGTCCAGTTTGTGCCGTCCTCCGACACTTGCAGGTCAAAATAGTTAATGCGTTCGTTTCCTTTGTAAATTGCGATAGCAGCGGTGCCCAGCGGTTTCACTTCGCCCAAATCCAGTTGCAGCCACGCGTTGTTTTCCGCGGACCAGCGTGTGCTGAGCGACGCGTCTACCGCGTTTGCCGCCGCATTTTCCGGCTGCGGCTCATCACTTGCCGTCACCGCCACCGCCGTATACGGCGTGACGGAGTCGTGGCTAATGGTCTCGGTTGCCGAAGCTTTGCGGTTGTCCACAATGGTTTCTACCGTCACACCGTCATGGCTCACAATCCCCGCGCCCAGCGCCACCACTTCGTCGTCAAACAAAAACCAGGATTTTTGCGCTTCCAGCGAACAGGAGTGCAGCGGGTTGGGCACGCCATAGGAGGACGCCGTCACGTTGGGCGTTTCCTTCTCCTTGCTGAAGGAGTCTAGCCACATGGCCGCCACGCCGTAGGTGTCTTTGAGGCTCACGCCGCCCACAAAGTCCTTGCTGCTCAAATACGCATCGTCGTTGGTGATTTGCAGCGCCTGCCGCTCCTGGGTGTCCACCGTGGTGCCCGGCCGGCGGTAGGGGTTGGACACCCGCCACCATGTCGGGTCGTACATGGTGTCGTCATCGTTATACAAATACAGCATACCATCGCCGATGTACCAGCCGGTCGCGTTTTGGTTGTTGATGGATTCATAGTTATAAATGCGGGAGGAGCTCATGGCAATGCCAACGGAAAAACCGTCCTGGTGGTGCACCACGCGGTCCATGTCGTGGTACACTTTGTTTAAGGTGTAATCCTGCCGGGGCACCACCGTCTCGTCGCTTAAAATGCCGCCCAGCTTCGCCATTTCACCCACGCTCAGCAGCGCGGTGTAATCCGTCGCTGCGTCCTCCTGCACCTGCTGCTTGATGAAGGATTTGATCCTCGCCTGATCCTCCGGCTCAAACATGTCCAAAATGCGCAGCATGGCCTGAATCAAGTTGGAGGCGGACACATGCTCGCTGGTTTCCACGCCGCGCCCGTTCACCATGCCCATCATCGCGCCTTTATAGAAAAACGGTTCATAGGCGTTGTAAATCCACTGGGTCACATAGTCGCGGAAGAGCTGGGCAATGGAAAAGGCGGAATCGTCCAGCACTGCCAGCAGCGGAGCCAGCACTTGCAGATGCTCCGCACCGTAGGCCGCGTTCATGGGATGCTTGTTGTGGTAGAGATAGGAGCCGTCCGTATGCATGCCTTCGCCGTCGTCATGGTACCAGAAGGTGTCGTCAATACCGTCGCGCGCCTTGACCAGCCGCGCGCCGTCGTCCTGCAGCAGCGCCGCGCCGATTTGCACGTACGCGCCGTTGAGCCGGTTGGAACCCACGCCCGTGACCTGCTGCCCAAAGTAATCCACCGGCGCAATATATTTTTTGATTTGCTCCGGCGTCAAATCCGGCTCCATGATCATCAATATATCTACGGTAGCGCGCGCACTGCCAATGCGCCAATCCCACCAGTTGTATTCCGTGGGGTCGCGCCACCCCTTGTTTTCCATTTCCTTTGGCCCGTAGAGGTTGGCGTTCATCCAGTCCATGGCGTAGAGGATGTCTTGCTTGAGCGTTTGGTTGTGGTACAGCTCCGAGCCGTAGGTGGCATAGGCAATCGCCATGTCCTTAATGCTCTCAAACTCCAAGGTCATTTGGTTGGTGGTCGTAATGTGTGTATTGGCCCACAAATCAGGGATGTCATCGCCCTTTTGCATGGTCTCCTGCAAGCGTTTGCCTTTGTCGCTGGCTGCCTGCACGCTCTTTGCCACCTGTTCGTCCGACAAATCGTTCGTTTCATCACCCACAAACAGCTTGCGCCATTTTTCCCGCACCGCGGCGTAGTCCTCTGCCGTGAGCGCGCGCGTGGCCGGGTAGAAGCCCGACGGATGCGCCGCCACGCCTTCGGGCGGCGTGCCGTGCACCAGGAACACGCCCGTGTCGCACAGCGGGTTCGAACAACCCAAAGGCCAGATGTCGTACGGTTCCAACAGCCCTTCGGACTGTTCTGCCAATTGGAAGATCACGTCGCCCGCGCTCATGGGCATTGCGCGCTCGGCCTCGAAACGCCCCGACGTGAACGCCGGCTGCAGGGCCAAGCCTGCCACCACGTCGGCGTTGTCCAGGCAGAAGCGCAAGAGGTCGCCCAGCTGCCCGTCGTTCAGGCCCGCCACCACGGCCACGGACAGCACCACCTGGATGCCCACCTCGCGGCAGCGCTCGATGACGCGCATCTTCACGTCCAGGATGTCACGCCCGCACGTGCCCTCGTACACCTCGCCC
>CALLNG010000218.1 GCA_938005345.1 uncultured Clostridia bacterium | reverse complement strand
TCAGCAAGGCGTCTTTTTAATGATAGTATCTTAATACATTACTATAGATATTGTTAATCATCAAAAAAGGAAAGCTGATTTTCTTTCCAGGAGACAACTTTCCGCAAACGGATTATATCGTCTGTATGCGCTGTACTGCATAGCAAAGGAGAAGCAACATCATAAGCGGCTAAATTGCGCTGAAAAAGTACTCGGCTATGATTGGCATAGCAATACCGGCAACCGTGCGGGCAGGTGTGATAAGCGCCAATATCAATGCTTTGAACACAACCACAGGCTGCACGCTGTCCTGTATCCTTTACAGCATGAATAGGTATGCCACAAAGCCGAGAAATCAAGCTGGCATCAATACAGTGGGCCGGTAAAACACCGATATGGCGCATATCTAGTTCTTCTGCACAAGCATTTAACTGAAATCCATATGCACAAGCAATTTGCTGCAGATGTTCGGCAATTTGTAACATCTGCCCCTGAGAAATTGTTTGAACATCAAAATCACGCATAAAAGAACGAATGGAGGAATAGGGGTCTAAGAAACTAATGGTACAGGTATGCGCGGCTCCTTGTAAGTCTTTTGCCAAACGTTCAAAAGAAGCAAGATGAAAATCTACGGAATAGCAACGATTAAGAAAAATAGGGTCATACCGCCAAATGATGCGTTCTGGGCCCACGAGGGAGGAAAGACGTTGGAAGGTCTCTATTAACGCTGAAAGAGATGGAACTTGGGGTTCTATATCGGGACCATAGGCAGTTAATGTAAACTGAAAATAGTAGACATAAGAGTGCAAGCGGTGGAGTTGTGGAATTAACGGACGAGGATTTTTGCTCCAAAATACAATACAGTCAACCACGTCCGGCGTTAAGGTGATGTTGCTAACCCGATGTGGATTGATGGGATTGCGTACAAGAACATGTCCTTCTGCAAACCGCTGCATTAGCCAATCTGTATAAAATGCCGGAATATCCGTCCGGCGGCTTGCGCTAAGAATCATAGGTGTTCCTCCTAAAACCAAAGGAAAGACGATCCATACTAAGTTTTTGCCACGTTTTTTTAAATATAGTCCTAATGGTATCCGAAGTTTCTATAACAATAAATAACGAAAAGTGGTTAACGGAAAAACCTAATTTGTCAATCTATTTTCATTTAACCTCTCTGTTAGATGTTAACCGGTACTCTTCGAACAATTTTTAGCAACGATAGCGCCTTTTCCAAGGCAATGGTCATATTCTAAACGAACTATTTCCATAGCAGACACTTCGCTAATATTAAAAATAATACGGTTGCATGATGGAACGATGCATATTTTACATTACGTTTCGCTTCATTTCGTTAATTTTTACCGTATACAGTAATGATTAGCCGGCGTATTGGCCATACAGAAACTCCGAGACACTTTTGCTGCATGTCAGCAATAAACCATTCGCCATTGATTGAATAAAACACCAAGCCAAAATAATCCATATCCATACCGGAACCAGCATTCCCTCCTTAAGTGCAGAAGAGGCAATAACCAGAGTAAGCCCCGCTGAAAAGTAAGAGCCTATCGCAAAAAACCAACGTACCCAGGGTACTCCAAATAATAGAGCAATTGACAAAATAAGCTGAATAATGAGATGGATAATATTAAAATCTCCAATCAGGTTACTTACAATAGATTCGAGAATATTCGTTATTGTAATAGCATAGACCATTAGTTTGCCGCGACAGTACCGCCGATTAACACGGGCCTCAAATTCTT
>CALLNG010000217.1 GCA_938005345.1 uncultured Clostridia bacterium | reverse complement strand
AATCCTGATAGGGTAGTGCTACATGAATCACGATATCAGGATGTTCCCGCTGAATGAGCGCCACAACTTCCTCCGTATGGTCAGCATCTACTTGTGCCGCAGTCACTTTTGTCTTTCCGCCCTGCAATTTATCCCGCAACGCTTCGCATTTCGATAGCGTCCGGCTGGCAATACAAATTTCATCAAACACCTGGGAATTTTGGCAGCATTTATGTGCTACAACGCTGGCAACGCCGCCTGCTCCAATAATCAATGCTTTCCCCATCGTTCCTTCCTCCTTTTTTGTCTTACACAACTTTGTTATAGTTATCTATAAAATGACAATATCATTTCCCGCAGCAGTTTGCATGCAACCGCTGTTGATGCCCCCGTTTGGTCATAGATGGGAGACAATTCGTTCATATCTGCCGCCACAATGTTGCAGGCAGAAACCTGTTTTAACGCCTGGCGCAGCTGCTCAAAACTAACGCCGCCTGCCTCTGGCGTTCCGGTGCCTGGAAAGATGGATGGGTCCAGTACATCTAAATCTACTGTAACATATACCGGCTTGTCCCCTAACTGGCGAATGGTTTCTTCCAAGCCAAATTTGCAGGTAGATACATGTTCTTTTCCCCAAAGGAATTCGCTCCTGTCTCCGCTGCGGATGCCAAATTGAAAAATTTTTCCGTTTCCAACCAGTTCCCAGCATCGGTGCATGACCGTGGCGTGAGACAGCATAACGCCAAGATAGTTATCCCTGAGGTCGGCATGCGCATCAAAATGGAGAATATGCAAATCCGGATAGCGCGCAACTACCGCCCGCACCATGCCAAGTGTTACCAAATGCTCCCCGCCTATCATCAGTGGCAATTTACCGTCCCGCAAAACCTTTGCCGCATACTCCGTAATTTGCTCCAAGGCTTGCTGCGTGCTGCCAAACGGCAGTTCTAAATCGCCGCCGTCGTATACACAAATATCCATCAAATCCCGGTCTAAATAAGGGCTGTATGTTTCCAGCCCAAAACTTTCGTTGCGAATCGCACTGCTGGCAAAGCGCGTGCCCGGGCGATATGATGTGGTACTATCAAATGGTGCGCCGAACAACACTAGTTTGCTTTGCTCATACGTATGGTCGCACGAAATAAAAGTGTGCACATTTTGTTCCATCATTCGTCAAGCAGCTCCTTTACATAATTGGGCAACGCAAAACTGCCCCGGTGCAAGTCCGTATTGTAATACCGCGTCAGAAGATGCAGCGCATTCCACTCCGTTTCCCGCAACCCCTCCACCGGATGGTACTGTTTGGACGCAAACCCAAATAGCCAATGCCCAGACGGATACGTGGGAATATGCAACTGATATACCGTACTAATGGGAAATACAGTACGAATACGTTGATGGGCACGGCGCATTGCCTTAGCATCTTCTGAATAAAACGGACTTTCGTGCTGGTTGACCAAAATACCATCTTTTTTTAGCGCCTTAAAGCAATTCCCATAAAATTCTTTTGTAAATAGGCCCTCTCCTGGTCCAAATGGATCCGTGGAATCCACAATAATCAAATCATATGCATCCTGCTGGGTACGCACAAACTTAAGGCCATCTTCAAAATACATGGTGACTCTCGGATCATCGAGCCGGCCTGCTGTCTGCGGAAAATATTCCCGGCAAACCTCCACTACATCCTGGTCAATTTCCACCATGTCAATTTGCTCAATAGATGCATACTTTGTCAACTCACGAATGGTACCGCCATCTCCAGTTCCAATCACCAACACCTGTTTTACCTGCGGATGGACTGCCATCGGTACATGTGTAATCATTTCATGATAGATAAATTCATCTTTTTCTGTAATCATCAAATAGCCGTCCAATGTTAATATCCTTCCAAATTCTTTGGATTCTAAAACGTCTATTCTCTGATACCGGCTCTTTTTGCTGAATAGCTGCCGGTCAATTTGAATGGAAAACTTCACGCCTTTGGCATGATGTTCCGTATACCATAATTCCACTTATAGTCCCTCCACAACGTTAATCCACTCAATTTCCAAATCCTGCGTACCGGTTAAAAAGCACCCTTTTTCTTTGGCATAGGCGATATAGCGCAGGATTTCGTCTGTAATGCGTTCTCCCGGGGCTAAAATTGGAATACCCGGCGGGTAACACATCACAAACTCATTGCAAACTTTCCCACCGCTTTTTTCGATAGGAACCGCGCACTTTGGTGCATAAAACGCTTGCTGTGGCGGGCATACAATTTCTGGATTAATATATTCATGGTCAAATAGCCCTGCCGGGTCCTTGGCATGCAACCGTTTGATTTCATACAGCGCAGAAATAAACCGCTCGATTTCCAGCGCCCGGTCACCAGCTGAAACAATCGCCAAAATATTACCGATATCGCCAAACTCAATTTGAATATCGTATTCATCGCGCAGCAGGTCATAAACTTCAATGCCTGCTAATCCAATTTCTCTTGTATGGACAGACAATTTTGTCGGGTCAAATGCATAGACGGTATCCCCGTCCACCAGTTCCTCTCCAAACGCCCAATAGCCACCTAGTTTGTTAATTTCCTGCCGTGCATAGGAAACAAAATCTACCGTCTTTTCAAACATCTCCCGGCCATGCAGGCTTAAGTTACGCCGCGCCAAATCTAGTGAGGAAAGCAACAAATATGATCCGCTGGTTGTCTGCGTCAAATT
>CALLNG010000216.1 GCA_938005345.1 uncultured Clostridia bacterium | reverse complement strand
ATAACAAGCTGCTAGCGTATGTTTATAATGAAGTTGCATGGTAATCCCTCACTTTTTATATTGATAAAACGTAACGTTTATTATTATAATATATTGGCGGGCAAGTGGCAATCCTTTTTTGAAAAAATACAGATATTTTTGTCACAAGGCTATTGTGAAAATCCGGTGGGTATGGTACAATACATGATAGAGTCAACAGGAAAGGGAGAAGAAGAATGGATTATTTTAACGAAAACTTGATTCAGCGAAAAAAGACAGGAAAAGATGTCATACTTATTATTGCATCCATCTTGCTGGGAATTGCATTAAGTGTTTTTCTGCTGCCATTTATTTTTACTCAGCTAATTGGACAGCTTGTGCTGCTTGCAATTGCGGGCGTATGGTATGGTGTATATATTATCATCACCAGAAGAAGAGTAGAATTTGAGTATATTGTAACCAATAATGAGATGGATGTAGATAAAATTGTGGCAAAGCGAAAAAGAAGCCGTCTGTTCACATTGAATGCGAAGGAAATTGAAGTAATGGCGCCGCTTAACGACCCCGATTTTCTAAGAGACCAGCAGAATGTGAACATCGCAGAGCGGCTGGATATTTCCTCAGGGAACCCGGAAGCGCGGCGTTATTTTGCCGTATTTATGAAAGATACCAAACGGACATTGATTATTTTTGAGCCAACGCGTAAGATGCTTGGCATTTTTAAGCGCTATTCTCCGCAAAATGTGCATATTGCACAAGAGGATATGGTGGAAGTATGATTATAGGTGTTGGGATGGACTTGGTGGAAATTGGGCGTATCCGCCGCAGTATGAAAAAGGAGCGGTTTTTGCGGGATTATTATGGCCTGCAGGAGCAGGCGTTATTTGCGGCGAGAAACCAATCCGCTGAAACAGTAGCTGCCAATTTTGCAGCAAAAGAAGCGTTTGCCAAAAGTCTTGGCTACGGTGTTCGCGGCTTTTTGTTGCGGGAGGTGCAGACACTGCGGGATGACCGGGGCGCACCTTATTTGTTGCTTTCCGGCAGGGCAAAGCAGAAAGCGGCGGAAGCGGGCATCAAACGGTTTCATGTTAGTATCACACATAGTAAGGAATTTGCAGCGGCAACCGTAATTGCAGAACAATAGAGAAGGTGAAGGTATGAAGAGACTGGTTACGGCAAAACAGATGAAGAGATTGGATGGGCTTTGTACGACGGAAGTGGGCATCAGCGGGTTGTTGTTGATGGAAAATGCGGCATTGGAAGCAGTACATGCTATGGAAGCCCGGTTTGGTGTGCTAGAGAAGCGGCAAATAATTGTGGTTTGTGGTAAAGGAAATAATGCGGGGGACGGATTTGCCATGGCGCGTCAATTAGTCAACCGCGGCTGCCAAGTGGAAATTGTCTTTTTGAACGAGCCGGACCAGTTACCGCCGGATGCCAGAGTGAATTATGATATCGCCTGTAACATGAAAATTCCCATGAGTGGGGAATTCCCAGCAGTGGTAGAATACAGTGCTATTATTGTAGACGCTGTTTTTGGCATTGGTGTGCATGGAGAAATCACAGATCCCACCTACCGGCGGGCTATAGAGTGGATGAACCAGAGCGGCCAACCAGTTGTGGCAGTTGATATTCCCAGCGGGATTGATGCGGATCGCGGCGGTATTTGCGGCTGTGCGGTAAAAGCAGATTTGACCTGTACATTTGCGTTTTGTAAACCGGGGCTGGTGGTGCTGCCAGGCGCAGAATATGCTGGGGAAATTGTTGTTTGTTCCATTTCCACACCCAGTTATGTAGCGGATATGGAACCGTCTGATTTGTTTTTACTGGAAGAGGATTGTTTGAATTGGCCATCTCCATCCCTAGATGTCAATAAGGGAAGTATGGGGCGGATTTGTATAGTAGCGGGAAGTGCAGGTATGACAGGGGCAGCCTGTTTAGCGGCACAAGCTGCGCTATGTACCGGTGCAGGGTTGATTCGTGTGGCAATTCCAAAAGATTTGAATGCGATTTTGGAAGTAAAGTTAACGGAACAGATGACCGTCCCCCTGCCTGCAAAGGGGCATCTGGATGAAGAATGCATGGAAATCGTCTGTGAGCAGGCGGCACAGTCGGATGTGATGCTGATTGGGCCGGGGTTAGGACGTGCACCAGAAACAGAGCGTGCAGTTTGTCAACTCGTGCGGAAAACGGAAATTCCATTGATTCTTGATGCGGATGGCATAAATGCGGTAAGCCGGAATATAAATATATTACTAGAAAAACAAGCACCTGTGATTTTGACGCCGCATCCAGGTGAATTTTCAAGGCTTACAGGATTACCGATTGCACAGATTCAGCAAGACCGCCTTGCAC
>CALLNG010000215.1 GCA_938005345.1 uncultured Clostridia bacterium | reverse complement strand
GTGTTCCGGTGGATGAAAATGCAGTACCGACATGTACGGACACAGCGTCGGTAGACGATTGGGCCAAACCGTTTGTTGCAGCAGCCATTGCGCATGGCGTGGTCAACGGTTATGAGGATGGGTCATTTAATCCGGCTGGCCAGGTGACCCGGGAAGAACTGCTTGCGATGATAATGCGTGGCTTTGAACTCGGAGAGTCGGACGAAGAATTGACATTTGCCGATGCGGATACACTGCAATGGTCCAGAGGATATGTGGCGAAGGGTGTGGAGTTGAAGATTTTGACTGGATATGCAGACAACACATTCCGGGGAAGCAATACCATTACACGTGCGGAGGCATTTTCCGTACTGCAGCGTGCGATGGATGCTGCACAGCAAACTCCTGCGGAATAATTTAAATAGAACTGAATGTAAAAGGGGCTGTCACGTTAAGACAGCCCCTTTTTAATATGGGTCAGTAAAATTAACCACACGAAAAAATCAAGCCATGTTGTCGTAAAATAACAACCGCTTTAATATTAAGGGTTGGAAGCAGCGTAACTACGGTACATAGAGAGATGGCGGCGAAACATGCCTGGCGTTTCGCCATAGGCGTCCCGAAATGATTTAATCAAATGGCTGCTGTCGCTAAAACCCGCACTTTCTGCAATTTGTGCAATGCTATAGCTTGGATTTTCCAGCAACCGTTTTGCCAGTTCCAGCCGCTGCTGGGCAATATATTGGGAAACGGTAGTGCCATAGGTCCGGTGAAATAGCCTGGAAAAATAGGAAGGAGAATATCCGCACAGGCCAGCTAGCATTTTAGTATCTAGCTGGTCACCGGGATGGGAATGGATATATTCAACTGCTTGCTGTAAAGCAGACTTGGCAACGGGCACCAAAGAAAGGCTTTGCATGAGGTCCGTCAGCAGTTGGGATAAAACACGGGAAACGTCATAAAAATCCGGTGGAACGGGAATGAGACAGTACATATGGTGCAGTAGTTTGCAGCTGATGTGCCGGTTTATGACAATGCCATGTTGCTGAGCGATGCTGTCCAAAATCGTCTGACTATTCACGCCGTAAAATTCTGCCCATGTTACGTGTGCGGGAACGGATGCATAATAATGATGAGCACTGTATGCGGGTAAAAGGAAACTTTCCCCCGAATGAACTTCAAAGCGTTCCCGGCCATATTCCACATAAAGTGTACCGGTGTGTACATAGTGAATCAAACAGTAAGGATAACGGTCGCTGCGGCGGACATCAAATGTAGGATTAACATCTGTTTCTCCGCAGTAGCAAAGCAAATAAAGCAAGTTACTGTCTACCGGTGGATACATATAACGGTTCACCCCCTATGCCTTTTATCAACAAAACGATTCCTCTTTATTATACTGCATGCGGTGGCAGATGGCAAGAAAAAAGGACAAAAATATACAATTTTAAGGCATCAGGATCTCTTTTCTTTTTACCAACCCGCGCTATAATGAAGGGGAATTTTAACTTAGAAAACGGAGGGACTTATCATGATGCAAGAATGGTTTCAAAAGGCAAAACTGGGTATTTTTATCCACTGGGGCGTTTATGCAGTCAATGGCATTCCAGAGTCATGGTCATTCTGGCGGGGGCAAATTTCCTATGAAGATTATATGAAACAACTGGATGGATTTACGGCCAAGCACTATGACCCTGAGAAATGGGCGGCGTTGTTCAAAGAGGCCGGCGCACGCTACGCAGTGTTGACTAGCAAACACCATGATGGCGTGGCGTTGTTTGACACCAAGTATACCAATTTAAATACCGTGAAACAATCGGCGGCAGGGCGCGATTTGATAGCACCGTATTGTCAGGCGCTCAGACAAGCTGGATTGAAAACAGGAATCTATTTTACCAACACAGACTGGTCGGATATGGACAATTTGAGTGTCATTCTGGATAAAAGTGCAGCAGAAATACAGGAACTGCGCCACCATAAAACGGACTTTGGCGCAATTCAAGGTGCAGTAGCGGCAAAATCCAAGCAGCATCCGGTAAAGGATCCGGAGGCAGAAGAGGCCTGGGCACGGTTTATGCAGCGGTACCGTGGAGAAATCAGGGAACTGCTGGAGAATTACGGCGGTGTGGATTTGTTGTGGTTTGACGTGATGATGACACGGGAGGGATATTCCTGGGAGGCAGATAAGGTGCGGGACATGATTCACTCCATTAGTCCACAGACGGTGATCAACGGACGGTTGGTGGGAGCAGGAGATTATTTTACACCTGAGCTATACATTCCCCTGCGCGCCCCGGAAGGACCGTGGGAAC
>CALLNG010000214.1 GCA_938005345.1 uncultured Clostridia bacterium | reverse complement strand
TTTGATTTCCGCCCAACGGGCACCATCAACCCGGTATCCCGTTCCAGGTCCCCGGTAATTATTTTTACAGTTGACAGCAGACATGACATGAAACTGCTCATCCAAAATCGCCGATGTTTGCAAATAGTCCGCACTGAGACGCTGTTTTAGCATAGTAAACACGCTTCTTGCCACATCTTCAAATCCTGAATGGTGAAGCGCCAGCACAATATCCACACCTGTCACTTTACCTTCCAACAATTTTTCTGCCGCTTTTAAGTCACCCACAACATCCCGTTTTTCCGTTATATCATGGCTTCCATGCGCATAAACAGCCTGTTCTACCTGCGCATCTGAAACAGCCGGAAATCCCAGTTCCCTAAATACAGCTTGTACCGCTTTCGCCGCCTTTGTCCGCACCCGAATGATATCTTCTTCCCGAACCGGTCGTAAACCGCCATCTACCATCAAATCTCTCTGTAACACATTATAATCATCAAAATCTTCTGCATCAAAATTGGCACCAGCAAACAAATTATCATAGTTTGGCACACTACTGTAGCCGGAAAAAATAAAATCCGTTCCAGGCAGCATTTGCATTAACATGCGCGCAGTCCGCCTGATATCACTATGGGAAAATGTTTGGTCATTGCCAGAAGCTACTTCCAGCCCCAACATTGCAGCAATCAGGTTTTCTGCTAATACCGCCCGAATACCAGACGGCACAGATCCCGTAATACCAATACAGCTAATGGCTCCGTTTTGTGTACCCTGTACGCCTGCGCCCTTAATAACCATCAGACAGCGCGCTTCTAAATATAGCATAGATTTTTTCTCCGCATTTCCCATCAGTACTTCTGAACCAGTACCAGATGTACAGCGCATTTTCATACCGCGTGACGCATAGGCCGATGCCAAAAAAGCCTTGGAATACGGGGTATCATCCCCATCAATAAACACCTTTTCTGTCCCATAGACGGAAATGGTTTCTGCATATGTAGTAAGGCCGTTCATACCCAATTTTAATTCTACTGCTTCTTCGACAGCACATTGAGATAAAACGCCTGGCCGTCCAACCTGAGAGCCAATTAGCAGCCCTAATGCACAAAGTGGCGCATAGCGCGCTATGCCGACTGTTGTCTCTTCCTCATCAAATCCACGCACAGCAGCTTCTGCCGCATCACATGCGATTTGAACCGGATTATCATCCATGTTGGTGACATGGGCTTGATTAGAGGGAATTTCCCGTTCTCTCATTTTTTGCATTCCCATCATCATCTCAACTACATTCATATAACCCATAATTTCCGTCAACTTTGCAGGTGTTACCGCTCCAAACAACCGTTTGAGTTCTTGATTGTCAGAATGGATATCGCATAAACGGCGCGCCAATTCCAGCGACGGAATACGCATGGCCTCTTCCGCAAGCGAGATATCAATGGCATAATCCGCAATAAAGCTGTCAAGAAAATCAAACTCTTCCCGCGGTTTTCCATCCATTTCCACAATTACGCCTTGTTCCACACGGATAGAGGGCAATGGGTCATACTTAGAATGCATTGCGATAAAGCCCGCCTCTTCCCATTCTTGAACAAATCCATCTTGGTGCACCGGCCGCTGTGCCAACGTTTCAAACCGTTTTGATTTCATAGCAGCCTCCCACAATTATTGATTCAGTTCTGCCAGTACCCGTCTTGTAATTTCCGCAATCATATCCTCGCTCGGCACAACACCATCCTTATGACCTTTACATGCCGCTGTTCCGCGTTTGTCACATTTTTTACAGCCTGGATGCCGGCCTGGCGCATTCATATTTTTACGCACCTGCATCAATTTTTCAATCTGGTCGCAGGTTAGTTCTTGTTCTCCGCCCAGCTGACGCGCAATGAGAGAAATTTTTGCAAAGAATTCCAGCGTTTCCATCTTAAAATAAGCATTCAAGAGCGAGTTTCCTACCGTCAGCGCACCGTGGTTTTCCAACAATACCGCATCGTGATCTTGCAGAGCGCCAGAAATCGCATTCGGTATTTCTTCCGTCGATGGTGTTCCATATTCTGTAAGCGGCACGTTTCCCAAGGAAATAACCGCTTCTGGCATAGTATATTTGTCCAGCGGAATTCCTGCGATAGCAAAACCGGTAGCAGTCGGTGGATGAGCATGTACCACAGCTTGTACATCCGGACGTTCCTTGTAAACACGCAGATGCATTTTTAATTCAGAGGACGGTTTTAATTTTCCATCAATCACATTTCCCTGCATATCTACCTTTATCAACATATCCGGTGTCATATAGCCTTTGGATACACCCGTCGGCGTTGCAAAGATTATATTATCCGACACTTTCACGGTGATATTTCCGTCATTTGCCGCAACAAACCCCTTATTATAGATTCGCTGGCCAATTTCACAGATTTGTTTTTTTACTTCATACTCATTGAGCATATCTGTTCCGCCTTTCTTTTCTTTGTTTATGTTTGTTTTTCTTTGTTTATGTCTGTATTATAGCATTTCTGTTTGTTTTTGTAAAGCTTTTTTGAAAATTTCATAATTTAAGCAAAAAACATGAAAGCGTTTATTTTTAAAACTGGCCAAAATCCACATAATAAAAGAGGGCCAAGGCCCTCTTTCATTTCTACATGAAATTTATGATTGCAAAAAATGCTGTGTGGTTGCCGCTAAAGTCAAAATTCCATTGCGGATAACCTCTTCTTTGATTGTAAAGGTACTGCTATGTAGTGGTTGACGGTTTTGAGATGTCCCACTTCCTAACTTCACATAACAAGACGGTACCTGCTGAGCAAAAAATGCAAAATCATCACCGCCCATAGAAGAATGCTTCGACCATTCTACTTTTAAACATTTTAATGGTGCCACCGCTTCGTCTATAAGACGATTTACCTCTGGTGCATTTATTGTAGGCGGATAAATAAAGTGATAATCCAACTGGCAAGAAGCGCCCAGCGCCGCTGTGACCCCATTTGCCACACGTTCAATGAGCTTAGGTAAAAGTTCCCTTGTCTCCAGTTTTAAGCTGCGCGCCGTTCCCTGTAAATGCACACTATCTGGAATGACATTATACACTGTGCCGCCATGAATACTGCCAATGGATATAACCGCTGCATTTTGCGGTTCAATCTCCCGGCTGACAATCGTTTGCAGGCTATTGACCACCTGGCATGCTGCTACAATGGGGTCAACGGTATCCTGCGGCCATCCGCCATGCCCCCCCTTGCCATATATCGTTAAATCAAAATCATCTGAGGCCGCCATGGCAGCT
>CALLNG010000213.1 GCA_938005345.1 uncultured Clostridia bacterium | reverse complement strand
AGTCCGTTTTCGAACGGCGTGGCAATCGTTGAACTATATCCCGATACAGAGGATGGAGTAAGTCAATATGGCGTTATTAATACATCGGGCAATTATGTGATAGCACTTGGAAAATATAGCAATTTTGGCGTATACGGATTTGAAAATGGATATGTCCCTGTATACTTCCCAGCCTATGGGACCAACGGTATTTTGGATACCCAAGGGGTTGAACTGGAATGTACCCAATATGTTTGGCCGTAATGAAAAGGATGTTTCTGTAGGAATACTTTCTTTTTACATCATTTCCTGTGACTACTGTCTTAATTCAGCGCGGCAGGCATAGAAACTTGGTCAAAATCAAAAACGCTCCTCAATATGAGGAGCGTTTTTTTTTGATTGTAAATCTGCTTACAGATAAAAATCATGATTGGCAATCGTAGTCCAGAATACGCGATTGTTCACAATCCAAAAGTTTGTTGCAATCCGTGGATTGAGAAAATAAAGTGCATCGCCTACGTGGTTATCTTGGTTGAGTGCGCGTTTTGCCGCAATAATACTATCAGGGGAGGGGGTATTGTAAATCGTGCCGTTGAGCACCGGCTGAAATTGTACGCCGTATTCCTGGTCAAAGATAACACCGTAAATGGTGTCTGGAAAATCATCGCTTTCCACGCGGTTTAAGATAACATTTCCAACCGCAATTTTGCCGCGGAACGGCTCCCCGCCGCTTTCTGCCTCAATGATGCGGCCCAGCCAAAAGATTTCATCGCTAGTGTACTCGTGGAACTGTAGATGTGTAGGGACCGAAACACCGGAGCGTTCGACTTCAACGGTGTAATAGGTTTGGTCCCAAGAGACGTTTGCCCCAAGTTGTTCACATAAAAACCGCACCGGGGCATAGCTGCGGCCGCCAATTTGTGCAATCGGGCCGCCAGCATAAGTGCGTTTCCCATTAATTCTTGCATAAGAAGAACCCACAGGCAGTTGAATGGTCTTGCCGTTATGGGTGATGGTCGCAGTTCTAGATGCCTCATGCCAGGTCAGGGACTGGACGCCTAACGCCTCGCTGAGCAGGCGGATAGGGGCATAGGTTGTCCCCCCGGAAAGATAAGCAAATGCATCGCTGCGCACCAGTTGTCCGTTGACAGAAATGTCAATCGGAATGTCATAGTCTGTTGGCTTGGCTTGTGACTGTGTTTGAGGTAAAATGAGTAATAGTGCAGCCAAAGCTGCCGTCAACATACGTTTCATAAGTTGGAACTCCTTTCGTTTTGGAGCGGAAGGTTCAAAAGGGGCCCGGTATCAAACCCTGGGGTATCCCTGTGGCACTATCATACCATAGGTTACAAAACAATGACAAGCCTAAATTTCTGGAAATTGTGCGCAAAGTAGCGCCGGGAGCGGCAATTTAGCATGTTTCCGGCAACCCTTCCAATCGGTACAACGGGAATATATCCATAGAAGGACTTCCAACAACAGGAAAAAGTAATATTTGGACTGTTGCAGAAGCCATAGGATTGCTGGCACCTTTCCGCCGCACGAAAAAATAGGGCTGTTTTTAGCGGGATTTGAATAAACGCTGCGATGCGTACAAGAAAGCATACAAATAAGGCCGCCAGAAATTAATCCAGCAGCCTTGTGGAATAACAGTATGTTGTTATATGGAATATTCTGCTCCGATTTTTAGCATAACTGATTGTCAACGTTTGTCCAAAGGCACATAGGTAAAATGCGGGCAAACACTTTTATAAGCAGGCCGGATAATGCGTCCGCCGGAAATCACTTCTTCAATACGGTGGGCGCTCCATCCAACAATACGCGACATGACAAAAAGCGGCGTATAGAGTTCCGGCGGGATCCCCAGCATTTTGTAAACAAAACCGGAATACATATCGACATTGGCGGAAATCACTTTGGAGTCCCCTTTAACAGCAGCAAATACTTTTGGCGTCAACGTTTCCACCGCTTCATACAATGCATATTCCTTTGCAAACCCTTTGACAGCGGCAAGCTCTTTTGCCTTTTGTTTGAGTAAAATAGCACGAGGGTCAGACAACGTGTATACCGCGTGCCCCATGCCATAAATCAAACCGGATTTGTCGCCGGCCTTTTTCTCAATAATCTGTTCCAGATAATATTCTACCTCGTCTAAATCATCCCAATTTTTCACGTTTTCTTTGATGTCTTCCATCATGGCCATGACTTTAGCATTTGCACCGCCATGTTTCGGCCCTTTAAGGGATCCGACGGCAGCAGCAATAGCAGAATAGGTGTCCGTGCCGCTTGAGGAAACCACGCGGCAGGCAAATGCGGAATTGTTCCCGCCGCCGTGCTCAGCGTGGAGCATCAGCATAAGATCCAGAATCTCTGCTTCCTCTCTTGTATACTCATGATTGGGACGCAGCATATGTAAAAAGTTTTCTGCCGCAGAAAGATGGGGCTGCGGCGAATGAATAATCAAGCTTTGGCCTTCGTAATAATGGTTCTTTGCCTGGTAGGCATAGGCCGTCATAGTGGGCATCCGTGCTATGAGTTCTATGCATTGGCGCATGAGATTGGAGAGACTGGTGTCATTGGGCATACGGTCAAACGAATAGGACGCCAGAATACAGCGTGCCAATTTATTCATGATGTCCGGGCTGGGGGATTTCAAAATAATATCTTCCGTGAAATGGGACGGCAGCGGACGCAGGCTGGATAAAATGGCCGTGAATTGTTCCAGCATTTCGCGGTCTGGCAGCACGCCAAACAAAATTAAAAAGGTCACTTCTTCAAAGCCAAGACGGCCCTCCGCCCGGCTGTGCTCCACCAAATCGTTAACACGAATCCCACGGTATAGCAAATCACCTTCTACAGGAACCTTTTCTCCATCGTCAATAATATAGCCGCGCACTTCCCCAATTGAAGTCAATCCTGCCAGTACCCCGGTTCCATCCGGGTTGCGCAGGCCGCGTTTGACACTATAACGGTTGTAATCCTCCCGGTTTAGTTTGTATTTTTCCGCTGCAACATGAAGCAGTAACTGGATTTTATCTGTAAAATCGGGCAATAGGTCCCCCTCCATTCGTGATGTTCATTTTAATTGCCGCTCTTGGTAAATTCCTTGTAGTATCCTGGCAATTTATGCTCCGGCGAATAGTGAATAAAAGGAACGGCGCCTTTTTGACATTTTGTTTGCACAAGCAAACTGCGCCGCAGCATATCAATATAAATAGTATACCATAATTCAGGCAGATAGTCAATATTAGAAATGCGATTTTGCATTATAGGGGAATAAATGTTGCAAAAAAAAGGAAAGAGACAAATAGAAAGAAAAAGGAAATAAAAGATATATAAAATAAAAAAGCAAAAGATGGACAATGCGCTTTGTCCACCTTTTGCAGGAAAAAAAGAAAAACTTGCAAAATTAAAGTTGAGCCGCAATCGTTTTCAGATATTGGCTAAATTCGTCTTTCAAATCATCGCGCCGCAGGGCAAATTCCACTGTGGCTTCCAAAAAGCCCATTTTGTTGCCCACATCATAGCGCCGTCCAATGAAATCGTAGGCATATACTGATTCCTGCTTGCTCAGCAGCTTAAGCGCGTCCGTAAGCTGAATTTCACCACCCGCGCCGGGCTTGGTTTGCTCCAAGCATTCAAAAATCGCAGGCGTGATGATATACCGGCCCAAAATAGCAACGTTGGAGGGTGCTTTTGAGGGCTCGGGTTTTTCCACCATGTCATGCACCTGGTAAATCCGTTCCGCGATCTGCGTTCCATCGATAATGCCATATTTAGAAACGGCTTTCGGATCCACTGTTTGTACGCCAAGCAGTGTGGTTTGGTATTCGTCATAAACGTCAATCATTTGTTTCAGGCAAGGCGTCTTTGCGTCAACAATGTCATCTCCGAGCAGAACGGCAAACGGTTCGCTGCCAATAAAGGTTTTAGCGCAATGGATGGCATGGCCTAATCCTAGGGCTTCCTTTTGGCGAACATAATAAATATTCGCTAGATTGGAAATGTCCTGCACCAGTTGAACTAGTTCATGTTTACCGCTTTTGAGAAGCTCATTTTCCAGTTCATAAGCCTTGTCAAAATGGTCTTCAATGGCGCGTTTGCTGCGGCCGGTAATGATAATAATATCCTCAATACCGGAGGCAACCGCTTCTTCGATGATGTATTGGATGGTGGGTTTATCCACAATGGGAAGCATTTCCTTGGGCTGTGCTTTGGTCGCAGGCAAAAAACGGGTACCCAGACCCGCCGCCGGAATGACGGCTTTTTTTACTTTCATACGTCAGTCCTCCTGTTGAATTATAAAATGCAGATATGGTGTTCTTCCGCTTGCTGCCGGGTTATGTCGGGAAGCGGAGTGTCGCAGACCAGCACATCGATATCTTTTAATCCGGCAAAAGTAAACATCATACACTTATCCAGTTTAAGATGGTCCATCAACATGACCTTTTTGCGGGATTTACGGATGATGGCGCGCTTGATGTGGCATTCGTCCGCGCTGCCATTGGTAAATCCAGTGTCCAGAGAAAAACCAGCCGTTGTCATAAAGGCAATATCAACATTGATATTTTTGATAAAATCCATCGCATTTGCACCGGAAATGGCCATGTTTTGAGAAAGATATCCGCCGACAAGAAGAATTTCAATCTTGTCGTGCTTGCTCAGTTCCATGGCAATATTGGGGGCGTTGGTCAGAACAGACATGTGCTGATTGGGGATTTGACTGGCAAAATACATACCGGTAGATCCCGCATCAATATAAACACTGCGTCCTTCTTCCAAAAGGGGAACCGCCTTTTGCGCAATTAACCGTTTTCCCTCACGGTTTTCCTGAACGCGTTTGGTATAGACATCCTCCCGCATTTGCTTGACACTTAGTGCATCCACAGCGCGGGCACCACCCCGGAACCGTACCACATGGCCTTGCCGTTCCAACTGAATTAAGTCGCGGCGCAGCGTCATACTGGAAACATCGGGCAGCAGTTCTTCCAGCTGAGAAATTTTGACTTCCCCATGCTGTTCGACATATTGTTTGATATAGTCTAATCTGCGGTTTATCATCTTCTCTAGGAAACCTCCACAAAATACAATGATTGGAAGAATCATTTTTATTCAGTATACCATAAAGCGGGAAAGGATTCAACTAAAATTGAGAAAAAAAGCAAAAAAGCCTATGTTGGAAGGGATAGACCAAAATTCCAGAAATAATTCTGCGCCCTTTCTCACATACTAGAGGAAAGAAATCAGAAATGTGGATAAAAAAGGAGGAAGCAGATGGAAAAAAGAGAACGGTTTTCGTCCCGGCTGGGATTTTTACTCATTTCCGCCGGCTGTGCAATTGGGCTAGGAAATGTTTGGCGGTTTCCTTATATCACCGGACAATATGGCGGCGCAGTATTTGTAATAGCATATTTATTTTTCTTGTTGGTGCTGGGGCTGCCGGTTATGGTGATGGAATTTGCAGTAGGACGGGGCAGCGGGAAAAGTGTAGCGCGGTCTTTTGCTATACTGGAGCCCAAAGGTACCAAATGGCATTGGTATGGATATGCTGCAGTGGCAGGCAATTATTTGCTTATGATGTTCTATACTACCATTGGCGGCTGGATGCTGGCTTATTTTGTAAAAATGGCCAAGGGGGATTTATCTGGGCTAAGCGCAGTGCAGGTGGAAGAAGCGTTTCATGCCATGACCGCCCAGCCTTGGAACATGACGTTTTGGATGGTGATAACGGTTGTACTGGGGTTTGGCGTTTGTGCGATGGGGCTGCAAAAAGGTGTGGAAAAACTGACAAAGGCGATGATGTCCGCCTTGTTTTTGATTATGATTATATTGGCGGTCCGGGCGGTTACATTACCGGGTGCCGCAGAGGGACTGCGGTTCTATGTTATGCCGGATATGGGACGGTTTGCACAGCAAGGCGTAGCAAACGGCATTTTTGCCGCAATGGGACAGGCTTTTTTTACGTTGAGCATTGGTATGGGATCTATGGCCATTTTTGGCAGTTACATTGGCAAAGAGCGTTCCCTCATGGGAGAATCAGTCAATATCTTGCTGCTGGATACAGCGGTGGCGCTGATTTCCGGATTGATTATATTCCCGACCTGTTTTTCTTTTGGCGTCCAACCAGACAGCGGCCCTAGTCTGGTGTTTATCACCCTGCCCAATATGTTCAATGCCATGCCGGGCGGCCGGGTATGGGGGACTTGCTTTTTCATATTCATGTCTTTTGCTGCTCTGTCTACCATTATTGCAGTATTTGAAAATATTGTGTCCTTTGCCATAGATTTATGGAATTGGTCCCGCAAAAAGGCAGTACTGGTGAATTTGGTGCTGGTCATTGTGCTGTCCATGCCTTGTGTACTGGGCTTTAATGTGTTGAGCGGAGTGCAGCCGTTAGGGGAAGGAACTACCATTTTGGACCTGGAAGATTTTCTTGTCAGTAATAACTTTTTGCCCATCGGTTCTTTGATTTATTTACTCTTTTGTGTAACCAAAATGGGCTGGGGATGGGACAATTTCATTACGGAAGCTAAC
This sequence comes from uncultured Clostridia bacterium, assembly GCA_938005345.1. Classification (GTDB taxonomy): domain Bacteria; phylum Bacillota; class Clostridia; order RUG12999; family RUG12999; genus JAAWTG01. The sequence continues at coordinate 4,687 of CALLNG010000213.1, read as the reverse complement.
ACAGGAAAAGGACTGAAATTTCCAAAATGGCTCCGGTTTTATGTGACATTTGTTCTGCCGCTGATTGTATTATTTATTTTTGTGCAAGGGTATTGGGGAAAATGGATAGGAAACGGATAAAGGGGACATCATGCAAGGAAAGGGAATAGCTAGTCATTAGACAAGGAAATGCAGAGAAACAAGCCGGCAGCTTGTGGGAAATTGAAACAAGCTGCCAGCTTTTTCTATTTACCGCGATTAACCTGTCGCGAATTCGTCAATCAAATACCGGCCATCCGGTTGCCGTTGCAAAATCAGATAAAACGATGTTGCCGTTTGGCCGGGAGAGAACACGGAGAATTCATGCGGCGTCATGTCTACGCTTACAAAAACGACAAAATCATTGGAAGATTTCGTATATTCCAGCGGGTCAATTTGGAGGTCTGTGAGGGCTGCTTTGGTCATACCAAAGACAAATCCGTCCCCAGAAAAGCGCGATATGCACGCTTGCGTGCAATACTGTTTCATGCTCTCAAAATCGCTTTGTTCGAAAAGGTGAAAAAACTGGGAGACAACCTCCGGCGGCGTGCCGCTAATAGAGATGGTTTTCGGACCCTCTACGCCTCCGGCTTGCGAAACGGATTGTATCACGGTTCCGTCTTTGTCATATACAATATAGCCTACCGGCCTTTCCTCCGTCGTTGCGGCGTTGATCAAATATAGAAAATAGCTGTAGGGGATGTATGTTAAATTCTCCCTTAAAATAGGGGCGTTAGCAAAAGATTTCGTCGTTTCCGGCGGCGTGTCATCAAAGGCATTGAGAATCAACGCATTCCTACCAATTTCCACAGCCCATACAGATCGTAATATCGTCCCGTTATCATTTGCTACAAGGCAAAACTCTACCCGTCCGTTATCCCAATTCATATAGCTTTCCGTATCCTCCAGGAATCCCACTTTTTCAAACGTTTCCCGAAGCGGGAGATATACCTCCCCGTTTTCAATGAGCGGTTTGCCAGCAAGTTCTATCACTTCCCCCTTGCTTATGAGTGTAACCGTATAGTGCTTTTCTGTCAGGCCAGAAAGGACGCCGCTTGCCAAAACACTGGTGGACAACAGGACAAGGGCAACGGCAACCGATAAGGCGGACATTAGCCGACTGGGAGCTTTTTTGATTTTAATCATGGTAAACCTCCTTTTCAATATGATTTTGCTGCTTGTCATTTGCGTGGTGAGTGCTCTGGGCTGGCTTTTGGCGGCATGCAGCAGGTCCAAAATCATGGTCATATACTCGTTTTTTTCCAGATTGGATAAATTGCTGGTCACCGCAAAATCGCAGGATACTTCACATTCCAGGTCTATTTGTTTTGCAACAATATAGGCTAACGGGTTAAACCAATGCACGCTTACTATCAACATTGCCGCCCATTTATAAAGCAGGTCACGGCGTTTGTAGTGCGTCAGTTCGTGCAGGAAAATGTATTGCCATTCCTGCTGGCTTAACGTTACGGCTGGTACATACAAAACCGGGTGCAGCAGCCCAATGAGCAGCGGCGCGTCCAGCATGTTTGTTTGCCGCACCTTCAGCCGTTTGGGGATACCGGGAAAGAACCGCTCTTCACCCGCATGTTTGCGGATGGCACGCAAAAATAACAGGTAGCGCATGAGTCTGTAGCACAGTATCCATACCGCGCCGCATATCCAAACCAGCCCGGCATAAAATAGCAAATTTTGCGGTAAATGGATGCTGCGTACTGGCGGACGCTCCAGCAAAGGCGTTGGTTTTACATCCGTTCCCGCTTGCATGGCCTCTTGCGGCGCACTGGCAAGCGGCAATGTTTGCTCGGCAGGTAGGAGGTCTGGCATTTGCTGCGTCAGGGAAAATGATACAGGCAGCACCCAAACAAGCAGTACCGTCAGCCATATGTAATACTGCCATCCTGGGCTGAATAATTTTCTCGTCAAAGGACGTAGGGCGAGCCAAAATAGGCTGAGCAAGCTGCCGGCAAGCGACAGGAGTAGGACGCGCTGAAAAAGGGGAGCAAACATAAACCCACCTCCTTACAGGCCAAATTGATTGCGGATTTCGTCAATGTCATCTTTTGACAGCGCGTCGCTTTGGAATAAGGACACAGCAAGGTCGCGCGCGGAACCATTATACAGTTTTTGAATAAAGGATTTTGTCTGCGATTTGGTATAGGTTTCTTTGTCCAGCAGCGGTGTGTAGGTATTGACGTTGTTCTCCTTGGCACAAGCAACCGCACCCTTCTCCCGCATTCGGATTAACAAGGTGGCAACGGTCCGATACTCCCATTTACGCGGCTTTAGTACATCGCATACCTCCTGCACCTTCATAGGGCGGTTGTACTTCCATAGTATTTGCATCACTTCCAACTCAGCGCTGCTTAGTTCCTTTGTCTTTTTCATCAATGCAGCCCTCCATTCTTACTATTACAGATGTAATATATCTATATATTACATCTGTAATAGTAATTTGTCAAGTGTTTTTTGGGCAAATTTAAAAAATGATATGCAATACTAAAAATTTACAAACAGAACATTTAGCAAAACATCGATAGTGGGTGAAAAAAATTCCGCAAGTTTTTACCCTTGCGGAATGCACTTTTTTGTTGATCGATCCACTTCCACTGCCTGTAGCTTGGAAGCGCGATACTTTAAGAATAGGGAAAAATGTTTCCGTTCGTGATGGAAACATCCGCGTCCAGAGCGTCCCGTTTATCCTGGGAAGGGGTATGGCCCATGCAGCGTTTGTAGGTGCGCGCAAAATAGGAAAGGTTATCAAATCCGCACGCCGCCGCGGCAGCGCCCACCGTCCAACCGGAGGACAGCAGTTTTCTGGCATTAGCGCAGCGCAGCTGGTTTAAATACTGCGAGACGGGATATCCCGTAATTTCACGGAATACGTGGCACAGGTAGTAACGGCTAAAGCCCACCTGGTCCGCCAAATCAGACAGAGAAACTGGCTGCTTGTAATGGATCTGCATCCAGCGGATGGCTTGCTTGACCATGGTGATTTTGGAATCGGTTACGAGATCCTGGTTTTCATCAGAAATGGCGTACCCACGCATCAAATAAATAAGGAGAGATGTAATAGCTGCTTTAACAGACTGCTGGAAATAGGGGGGCTTTTTTTGAAATTCCTCTGTGATACGCGTCATCCAACGGGATATTTCTTTGTCCCGGATATGCGGTGAAACGCGGAATTGCTGCGGTGAAAAGCCGCAGAGCGCACACAGGGAGGGGTTCACAATCAAACAATAATATTGAATATCGGCAGAAGCCTCCTGCATGCTATGCATGCGCCCAAATCCTGCCACGATCACATCTCCGGCAGAAGCGGAAAAGGGCTGTCCATCTACGAAAAAGGTCGCTTGTCCCGATATAATAAAAAGCAGTTCCAAGTCTTCATGCCAATGCGGAATAAACCCGCCGTTTCCAGCGGGGAAGCAATTTAAGTGAAAAATCACGGGAAAGGATGGATCCCGGTGCTGAATAAATTCATAATAACCGCGGTACATGGAGAAACGCCCCCCAAAAAGCAAGATTGTGTCAAAAGATAACAATCTTCTGCATTTACTTTTTCTTAATTCCAGTATATAATAAAGAAAAAAGAATTGCAAGTAATTTTGAAAAAAAGGAGTGAACAATATGAAGCAATTTCCGATTGGTGTTATGCTGGAATCGTTTCGGATGGATACCAAGGCATCTGTAGAGCTGGCGGCAAAGATGGGCGCGCAGGGGCTGCAGATGTATGCGACACGCGGCGAACACGCGCCAGAAAATATGAACGCTGCCGCACGGCGGGAACTGTTGGATTTGGTGAAGTCTCACGGGCTCAAATTTTCTGCTCTTTGCGGAGACTTCGGGCATGGTTTTGGAGATGCGGCGCGCAATGAAGAACTCATTGAACGATCCAAACGGGTGATGGAGCTGGCGAAGGACCTGGAAACCAATATTGTGACAACGCACATTGGTGTGGTGCCAGCAGACCCGTCCCATCCTCGCTACGGCATTATGCAGGAAGCCTGCGGGATTTTGAGTGAATTTGCCGATGCCATGCAGGCGCACTTTGCTATTGAAACAGGCCCGGAGACCGCAAGCGTGCTAAAGCCATTTTTGGACAGCCTGCATTCCAGAGGTGTAGCAGTGAATTTGGATCCCGCGAACCTTGTGATGGTGACAGGAGACGATCCGGTACAGGCAGTGTATACCCTGCGGGATTATATTGTACATACCCATGCCAAAGATGGACGCAAGCTGCTGGACCGCGACCCGGAAATTATTTATAACATCATTGAGGCGGAAATCCAGGAGGGAGCAGCATTTGAGGAATTGCCGCTGGGAGAAGGAGACGTGCCATTCCCGGCGTACTTAGCGGCCCTGGAAGACATTGGATATAACGGTTATCTTACCATTGAACGGGAAGTGGGAGAAAACCCGCAGGCAGACATCCAGACAGCTGTTCAGTATTTGAAACAGCTTATGGGTTAAGGGGGGGAGAGAAGATGAACCAAGATAAAAAAATCAAGGTGGGCATTATTGGTGTTGGCAATATTGCGCATTCCCATATCCAGGCGTATCAAAAGAATCCAAATGTTGAAGTTTATGCGTTTTGTGACATCAATCCCAAACAGTTGCAGCATATGTCCGAAAAATTTGGAGTTACACATACGTTTACCAACAAAGA
>CALLNG010000212.1 GCA_938005345.1 uncultured Clostridia bacterium | reverse complement strand
AAGCCAACCCCATATCGTATTGACAACACCGTCCATAGAAAGAATGGACGTGATGATTCCAGACAATACTACCCAAGAAATGAAATAAGGTAAATACGAGGTTGTCTGCACAATCTTTTTGAATTTTGTGTTGGTGACTTCGTTTAACAAAATAGCAAACGCTACCGGGGCAAGGAAATTGAACAGCAATTTGTATAGGCTGATGATAAGCGTGTTTCGCAATATTGTATAAAAATATGGATCACTAAATATCGCCCTAAAGTGCTTGAGCCCAACCCATTCGCTGCCAAGAATGCCTCCAGCGTAGGTATAATCCTTAAATGCAATGATCACGCCGAACATCGGTATGTACATAAACGTTATCAGCAACAGCAGACCCGGCAGCATTAGGATATATAGCTGTTTATACCTCGCTGCCATACGTAGCAGCGGAGAGCTTGTGATACTTGCTTTCATTTTCCTGTCCTCCTAATTTTTACATAAACGGGTTCCCTTGAACCCAATGGATTACTGTGCCTTTTCACGGTTGTTCAATCCGAGTTTTTGGTAATATTCCTGTGCTTCCTGCAGCACTTCCGTACCGCCAGCTGCCATCCACTCTTCAACAAATGCGTCAAATTCACTTAAATTCCGTGCCCCAGTGATAAAGTCTACCAACGCCTGGTCTGCAATCCGTTCCAGCGCTTCTTGCTTTTCCTGATAAATCGGGCGGGGCGCCGGTCCTAAAATATCATATTTACCGGTGGCTTTGGAAATAGCGTCATTGAGCACCTGTTGATATTTCTTAGGTTTCAACGAGAAATCAATGTCATAATCAGTAAATCCCGCAACTGCTACTGAAGCACTCCCCAGTCCATATTCCTCCCGTCTTTCTTCCTGGTCATAGGGCGGAATCCATTCAATATTACCTTCTTGGTCATATTGATAGGTTTCTCCCTCCCTGCCTATATGCAACTTCTTATATTCCTTAAGCTGATAGTTGCAAAGCTGCAAGTATTTTTTCAGCTTTTCCTGGTCCTTTTCCACTTCTTTGGACAGGCATACCCCCGCATTAACAATTGGATTATCCTGCGTCACACCACGCTCTCCATTTGGACCGGCAGGCGGCATCATGACCGTAGTCTTAGCATCAGGATTTTTTTCCAGCAGCTTATCGTGATACACACCGCCCCAATAGGCTTCCTCCGGAATAGCATGATAAAATGCCGCCGTGGTAACCGCCGCTTTTTCCGAGATCCATTTTTCCCGAACCTTTTCTTCCGTATTAATCACAAATTCCGGATCAATCAGTCCCATCTCATACCAACGGTTTGCTAATTCCAATGCCTGCTTAGCCTGCGGCTGTACTAATCCGTAGATAATCTTTCCATCCTTTTCCGTAAAACTCTTAGGATACAGGCCATATGCACCAAAAATGAAATCGTAAACACCACCTTTATATCCACCGGTAACGCCTGTCAAAGGATAAATATTTTTTGCTTCTTTGATTTTAACCAGTGCTTGTTCCATTTCATCCATTGTGTCCGGCATTTCTGTAATGCCAACTTCATTGAACCAGTCCTCACGAACCGCCATGGTCAAAAACTTTTCACCAATGGTCCATATACTGGGAATCACATAATTCTTACCATCTACTTTATAATAATCCCAGGAGGATTCACCATACAGGTTTTTTTCAATCCAACTAGCAATTTCCGGTGCTTCACTTTTAATCAATTCCACTGGAATTTCTGCCACCAGCCCCTGCTGTGCATAAGTATAATAATCCGGAAACTTGACGTTGGGAATCAAATCCGGCACATCGCCGGACGCAAACTGCAAATTGATCGCCTTACGAACATCATCGGCAGAACCAGTCGGTGCTGCGACAAAATTCAACTTAACGCCTAGTTCCTCCTCCATTTCCGCAATCAAGGGACTGTCGGGATTAAGCGTGTTCAAATCCGCCATGACTTCCAATTCCATTTTATCCCCGCCGCCTGTTTGTGTGGTTTCTTGTTTGTCGGAGCAGCCACTCATTACACCTGTAAAGGCTAAGACAGTAGCCAGGGCAAAACATATGTGTTTTTTAGTCTTTGTCATTGTTCACATCTCCTTTTCTTTTTTTCTATTTTATATTATAACGATTTTTTTATATAAAAGAAATGATACTATCCTGCATAAATTTGATATTTTCTGTCTAATCTTTGCCTGCCCACTTTATTTTTTGGCTATCAAACCCGTTTTTTTATGACTTTCTTTCTCTATGAACCTTATCTTTTCTTAGCCGTCCCGCATTGGCGGCGGGGTGAGGAAATCAGACACCAGTTTGCCAGGTGCCTACTTTCCTTGGTATTTCTCTATTGTTTTATTTCAATTTTTCCGACAGCCTGCAAATCACCAGCATCGCTTGCTCGCGCAGGGTGTTTTCTGCCGGATAAAAGTTCCCATCTGGGAATCCGCTGATTAGGCTTTCCCCTACTGCTTTGGCTACATAATCCTGTGCCCATTGGCTGATTTGCTCCACATCCTGGAATGTGACCGCACCTGCCTGTGCCACTTCGCCCGTCAGATTCTCCAGTACACTCACCGCAATTTTTGCCATCTCCTCCCGTGTGATCAAATCCAACGGACGGACACGGTCCGTGCTGTTGTCTATAAACCCGTTTTCCAGCGCTGCCGCTATGTCTCCAGCATACCACTCCATCGCAGATACATCTGTTTTGCCGCCTTGATATGGTATGGGCTGCACGCCTGCCGCTCGGTTGACCATCGCAATGAATTCTGCCCGCGTAACAGGCTGCGTCAAGTTCAGACTCCCATCGTCTCCCTTGACCACGCCTGCGTCAATCAGCTCGCTGATCTCCTCCGCCGCCCAATGTCCGGTCAGTTCGTCCTGGAATGCATCCGACGGATTCGGCGTAACGGTTGGCGTCGGTGTTGGTCCCGGTGTTACCACGGTGCCTGGGTCTGTTCCTCCACCGGTCGTCCCGCTGCCTCCGCCGCTGCTGCCATGAGACACCCCGCCTCCGCCGCCCGGCGCCGGAGTTGGTGTTGGTGTCGCGCTGATTTCATCATCTATCAGCGGTTCATCGCCAAAGTAGATATAATTGCCTTTTTGTTTGAACGCAATTTTCTCCCCGTTGAGCGTGACTTTGTTGATTTGGTTGTCGTTCACGCGAATCGTCAAATCGTCCAGCACGATCGTTTCGCTGTTCGCTCCAAACAGTTCAATTTCAAACACTTCCGGCGCAGCTTCCTTAGCTGCCACAATTTTATAGGTTACGGCCTCTACCGGTGGAAATTCCAGTACGTTTTCATAGATTCCCTCTTCCAACTTTGTTTTAGCAGTGGTTCCCAAATAAGTCTCATATCCATTATCCGCAATATAGTAGACATAGTAATTCAACGACATATCTGCATCAACGATTCTGATTTTCGCCGCTTCTACCTTGGAATCAAACGTCACTGTAGCGGACGTATTGTCCAGCGGGGTGGTTTCCGCATCATAATATCCTGATTTCCAGGAGGTGCTATAGTCGCCGTCCGTCAAAAATTTAGCCCCTATGCCATCACTTGTTTCTCCCTTGCCAGCTGTTGCCAGATTTTGGGTGCATTTTTTCTCTAGTTCCGCTACTGTACAAACACCTTTGGTTGTCTCTAACGCTAATTCTTTTCCTTTCCAGTTGATCCCCAAATCCGAAACAGGTCGGTTTGACTTGATAATATATTCGCCATTTTGTTTGAGATTGGTGCCATCGCGCAAGATACCGTATTCATTGAGGGAACCGTTTTTTTGAATTAGTGTCAAACTGCCGTCCGTCTCATAGTCCTCAAACATACGCTGTTGTTGTTTTCCTTCGTTCAAAACCGAGTAATAGTAGGTTTCGCTGGTTTTTCCCGTTCGGTCATCATCACTAGTAAATTTAAAAGCACTCACGTCATATTCATTGGCATTGGTAACTATTTTTTCTGTTTCCACCTTGACATTCTGCCCCGCACGCATGGGATACAACACAGTATTAAAAACTACCGGGCCTGCCGCCTGCTTGTCATAGCGCACGTATACTTGTGTCGTGTACGTGCTGCCACCCTGACAGTAATATCCCTCCTGTAAATTTGCCGTAATTGGGTTTTGCTGTTCCACCGGCGCCACCACAATGTTTGGACCATCTGTGAAATTGGTGCGTGCATTGTTATTTTCTGGATCAATTGTGAAATTCGCATCCGGTAGGCTGTGCCAATACTGCTTATAGGTATTGACGGTCTGCTGGTCATTTTGCGGCGCGGCATAATCTGTCACTATAAAATAACCTGGCTCCTTGATAAACAGGATATCACGGAACTGCGTAAAGTCATCTTTTAAGGAGTTATTATTCACATATCCATAAGTTTCTGCTCGTACGAAATTATATAAGTCATTCAGTTCCCGGTTTTCCGGATGAATATTTCCTGATACAGGTGACCCTCCGCCCTGTAGCTGTTCACCCCAGCGATCCACTTGATTTAGGCTATAGGGTCCCCGCTGGGTAGTGTTGTTAATTTCCACCGCATTAATCGCTTTGGATGACATCAGCCATGCTGTGACTGGTTCGCTGTAATTATAGTCTTTATGTGTAGGTTCTTGTAGTAGGGCATCTCCGTAGGCATAAATATTTAAGCTCAAATCATCCATCTGTCCATGGACCTGTGCGCCACCATCCGCATTTGTAAACGCGGAAACACAGTCTGGCGTCCAGTTGTTGCGTAGTGTAATTTTCTGCCCCAAATCCCATGCATAGGATAACACAGATGGTGCTTTTCCTTCAACACGGTTGCTGTGACCCCAAATAATTTCATCATATGATGTGTAGGGTAGAAAACTCGTTGCTCCCATCATATCCGCCGTATAACCACTGCTGTCATGTCCTTGCTGCCAAGTACCAAACCGTGGATTGGACATCTGTACGATGTACAGATACATTCGTTCCATTCGGTCAATGCAATCCTGGCCAATAAATTCCTGCATGTCAATATTCAAATAACGTGCTGTATCAAACGCCTGCTGCAGCAAATAAAGCGCATAGGCCGTGTAGCTAAGTGGAATCTCGTGGCAAGATCCGTCCGGATTCATATATGCACTTGCACTAAAGGTCATACGTGCCTGCGCTACAGCCTTCCATCCGCCCAAACCGCCATGTTTATATCCCGGCAACAGCGGTTCATCAACCACACGGTATTCCGGAAATAGCATTGCTGCTGTCGCAATTCCCATCGCATTTGCCGAACCAAAATTACAGCTTTCATGTATTTCTTTCCATTGTTCCACGCCAAACTCTGCCACCATATAATAATATTTCATAATGGTGCAAAATAACTCCGGTGTCATATAATTTGTTTGTGTTGCAAAATTGATTCTGCTAGAATATTTAAATAATAGTTCTCCCGTTGTCAAATCATGTTTATCTCCGTCTGTCATTCCATTTGCCACACGGTAGGCAAACTGCCTGTTATAGTGATAGGCAAACACTTCGTTGCCGGTACCTAAATAGGCCCATAACAAATTGTCATTGGGGTCGCTAGTTCCCACGCTCTTTTCAAAATCGTAAGAGGTAATAGCCGTAATATCAGTTCCCGCCGCGTTCCACGTTACGTTTTCATCATCCCAAACAGTGTAATTTGAGTTGAATAAAACAATATCTTTAATCATCCGGTTGTCAAATCCAGGGCTTGCCGGATTATCCGATTGTTCCATTTTCCCTGTGATATAAAAGGCTGCGCTGTCCACCACATCTGTGGCGTTAATGTCAGAAAAATCAAACATCAGATAACCGCGTTTAGTGTAGTCATCCATACGATACTGTGCACCATTAACCGTAGAATAGGATTCTTCTACGCAGATTTGCTGCTCCGCGCCATAATTTTGATCGCGGTGTACACCGGCTGCCACGGTTGCATCCGCAATAGGATAATAGGTGCGTTCCCGCCCGTTGACCATAGCCTTGACATAAGGTTGCCGTCCACTCTCCTTGGACTGAAACACCCCGGTATAACCATCCTTTTTCAAAGCAAACAGCAAAAATGTCTTTTTCTTATTGCTGGACTCCGGTACACTTTTCATAGTTTCCGTAATATCAACACTGCACTCCTGTTCCTCACGAGTTATCGCAAACACGCCATTGGGCGTGCCTCCGGAAATGTTTTCAAACGCCAGCTTCGCACTTTCAAAGGAATTTCCGCGTGTAAGCGTGGAATAAGGAAACTGATTCGGTGCAAATTTGTTTTGGTAATACAGTAGCAGCGCGGCCTTGGCGTCATCATAATTGCCGCGTTTTGCCGCTTCACATACCGTCGATAGCCCCGGGTATTTTTCATAGTTCAGCAACGACTCCGTCGTCCAGGTTTGGCTTGCCTCGTCCCATGCGCCAAAATAGTTTGCATCTGTGATAAACTGGCTGTCTTTTGGAAAATCTCCATATTGCTCCACCGTTTGTTGATAGTATTCCTCGCTATTCGTAGCGGCACTGATATATCCATCGCCTTCTGTTGTAGTCTCCTCTGTCTCCAGCGTATTATTGTCCGCTGTTTCCTCCGACTGCTGATCCTCGAGGGACTCCTCCTGGGAGGCCGTGAGTTTGCCCGCCTTTGCCGAATTCACAATTTCAGCCTGCACCGTTTCCGGTTGATTGTTATCAGACACGGCGGAGGGCTCCGCTTTTGCTAACAGACTGACGTTGCCAATTGCTAGGGTCAACGCCGTCAGCAAAGCAATGCCTTTCTTAAACTTGCTCATTTCCTTGACCTCACTTTCTGATGATGACACATGCCTTAACTTCCTCTCCATATGGCCGGACTACAAATACATAATCGCCATTTTCAAGCGATACATTCCCCGGCATCATCTGCGAAATTCCTGCCTGCGTATACGGTGCCTCTTTATCACTCATATCATAGAGAAATATCGGCGGCGTATTACGCTCTGCAACCTTAACCGGCATCGCGCCCCGATCCGTAACAACAGTCAGCGTTGTGATGAGTTCGTTTGGCACCGGATCGATATCATGATACGATATATCCGTGATTTGTCCGCACAACATCTCATTTTCGCGTCCTTCGTTCTGGAAGAATTTTTCCTGGTCGCTTCCTGCAAACGAATAAATCAACTTCCCATTAGCTATTTCTCCCGCATTGTCTTTTACATACCAAATTAAATCTCCTACTTTAAAATTCAGTTGCGGATCTTCTCCAAGATCCACTTCCATTTCCACCTCTCCACTCGATGTTAATAGAGTGAACGCCGTAATCTCCGTATTGTCCTCGCCGGCTTTGGTTACTCGCTTGGTTATCAATGCAATAAGCGAATTGTCTATTGTTACTTCCGGAATTGTTGCTGCTGACATGCGCTCCTGAAACACGACCAAATCCACCTTCTTGGTCGCGCTGTCATATCCATACCCCATTACATCAAACGTTGTTCCCGCTATCTTGTTGCTGATTACCAGCGGCACCAAATAATCGTCATCCGTAGATACTTCGTTCTTCGGTACACATAAAATATTGGTATTTTCGTCAATGGCAAACGGTATGTCGATATTGTTCCCTCCAAAGGTATTGTCGTACGCATTGAACTTCATCCCTGTACCGCCTCCCGCAAGCGATGGCGTTGTCAGCTCCGTGATTTTCCCTTCTGAATTCAATTTGTATTCATAGACTCCCGGCTGCAGACCTGCCTTGTTGTTTGATAACCGTACTCCATTTACCGTCGCATTTGCACTGACTGAATATACTACTACATCCGAATTCTGGCAGACCAGCGTTGGGATTGTGTTCGCGTCATCTAAATCTTGTTCATTTTTCTCCTCTTTGAATTCTATTGGCGAACCCAGCAACATTTTGACCTCTATGCCGCTGAAGGCTCCGTCATCTACTTGTATCACATACCCGTACTGTTTACCGCCTACTCCTTCTTCACAATCGGCTACATACCCTTTATAATCCAGCCGCAGCGTGACAGCCTTCCCCACAAACGTAGTATAATCCTCATCCTCATACAGAGGATATTCCATCTCACCGACTGTCACATAATCCGAGCTAGCTGCTGTCAGCACTCCTTCTACACTATCTGTACTCACGATATACCGGTTCAGCTTGCCGTCAGAGCTGGTACTCACGCTCAATACGTCCCCCTCCTGAATATTTAACAGCCCAATTTCTTCCATCTGCGTATTTTGAAACAGATAAATATTATCTGCATCGTTTTCTATCGTAATGTAACGGCTGCCGTTCCAGCGGTACTTGTCCGCCAACTCTATCACGTTCTCATTGACCGATTTCACCACTAGATTCGTGTAATCGTGCATCAGTACTACATCTGCTGCTCCGTCTCCTGTGTTGTCTATAAATACCAACCCACCCTTCTCCAGCTGGAATGTATCCCCCTCCACTACATCCAGCGGCCGGTCATTCTTCAGCACCAATACCTCGTTGGCTATGTATATCTTTTCCTTCCTTCCGTCTGTCTCCCCATAATATTCTACCTGTCCGCTGCTCGTCGATGCCAGTTGACTCGCATCCACCTCTGTCACCGAAGTCTTGCTCGTCGGTCGAATGTTTACCAACGTCCGGTCTCCGTTTTGCTCCTGACGGTAGTAATATTCCACCTCATACCCTAGGTAGTCCGCTGCCGCCGTCTGACCTACTTTTAGCAATTTGCCATTGATATATATCTCGTCCTGCTGGATCCTGGCGTCCGCTTTGTACAGGTACGCATAATAATTCGTTTCTACAATCCCCTTCCCATAAATCAGCCCGGTATCTTCGCTCTCCGCCATGTGCAGGCTCCTCAGCGTGTCTTCTTTCCGCTGTTCATAACTTCCGTCGTACAACGGTGTCAGACGCTCTATGTCTAAGCTGTTGTAAATTAAATTCACTACGTCCCCTCGCGTCATCCCCTCTTCTGAGGATACACTCACGCAGATGCTCAGGCGCGCTCCTTCAATCAAGTATCCCATTGGGTATCCGCCG
>CALLNG010000211.1 GCA_938005345.1 uncultured Clostridia bacterium | reverse complement strand
TCAGCGTGACAGTTCCATCGCTGTTAATATGTACCGTCGCCAGCGTTGCTTCGCCATCCGCTGCCGCGCCCTTGAGCTCATATTGGAAATCGCCCGCGCGCACAGCAAGGTCTAGGTCAATCACAAACTGCCCGCTAGAAAGCGTCAACGGCTGTTTTTGCGACACAATTTTCTTCAGACCGTCATGGTCTGCATCGTCCTCCAGTGTCTGGGTATACCGGTTGGCCAGATCAAACGTGCCCACCACACCGGTACCATTTGCTTTCATATTCAAGTTTACCGCTTTTTGATTCAGGGAATCATTATTGTTTACAATAATGGCATTGGAAATATAAGCGCGGTCGCCGTTTAAGTTGGTCAAACCAAAATGCCCTATATTCCGGTTGTGGTTGTTGCCGTTTGTGCCGCCCGCTGCATCCAATGTCGCATCGTACGTCTGCGCAAACATGTCATACACCGTCTCTGCATCCAGGCTCCACAGAACCTCCATCTCCGGCTCCGGCGGCTGCGGCTGCACCGCGCCCACCGTCAGCGTGGCGGTGGGATCCGCCCCGGTATCCACGTCAAAGGTGATGGTATAATCCTTTGCTTCCAGCGACGAAAGCGCGCTTTGTTTGATGGTCACGAGACCGTCCTGCGCGGTATAATCTGTTTCCGCTTCCAGCGGTTCGCCGTCCAGCAGCACGCCTTGCAGCGTGTGGCCGCCCAACGTGAGCTGTGCCGTCACGTCCGCCGGGTTTTCCGTATCATAACGCAGCGCCGTTTCCGCCAGCGCCGCATCATCGATTTTCGTGATGGTCAAATTATAAATCCCGTTGCTCTGTGGGGCTTTATTCACGTTATTGGATGCCCACACTTCCATGGACGTCATTTGCGTGACCGCCTTATCTTGGAAGTCTGCTAGGTTCAGCAGCGTGCACTCCGAAAGCGCCGGGCGCGTGCCCACGCTGTCCACCCCTTCATACGGCACGGCCCACGCTGCAACTGTTTTGTTTACCATATCCACGTTTAGGCGCAGGTAACCCGCCCCGGCTGGAATCATGGCGAGGTTCAGTTTTTGCGTTCCTTCTGTGCCATCGGCATTTTGCATAGCCACCGTATTATCGCCCGACTTAAATTCCACGGCCGTAATCACGTTATCTGTGCCGCCCGTCCCTTTCAAAATGAACTGGCTTTTGTTCGTTTGGGGGTCTGCATTGGAAAACAAATGCACAAAGTCAATATCCACCGCGTACACCCCGCCGCTGCCCATGACGGCTGGAGAAGGATTGATTTCCGTGCTTTTTGTAAAATCGAACGTCCCGCCCAGCGCAAATGCTTTTGATGGACGCATGTCGCAGGTAATAGCAGGTTTACCCAGCGTCCTTGCCGCTTCCGATTGAATCACAGCGTTGGTATTGTAACACTGCCCATCATTGATGTCAAAACCGCGTTCCAGCATAAACCTGTCATGGTTTTTGGGATTGGTCGGATTGACCTCCTGGTACCGGTCATAGAGCGTTTGTGCGTCAAACTCAATGATTTTGGTATCTTCCGCCGCAGATAGCATTCCGCCCATCCCCGGCAGAACCGTGCCCATCATGGCCAGCGTCAAAATAAGGGAAAAAAGCCTCTTTTTCATCGTAATCCCACCCTTTCTGATTTTTGTACTGCGCACTGCGGCTGTCCACATACAGCGCTATTTTTCCTACTGCGCACTGCCGGAAACCAATTCTTCCTGTGCACAATATACCGTTCTTACCCCTATTATATCTCACCTCATTTTTTCCTGTCAACGGACAATACCTCAAATCCTTTACCAAAAAGTCAAATGCTCGCCCAGCAAGGCGCCGCTGTTTGCAGACCGGCAGCGTTTTGCCGGGATATACGCCCGGCGAAGGCTCCCAGCGGCAAACTAGCCCGCGCAGGCGAAACCCGTCTGGTTTTGTGCGGTTTCCACAA
Organism: uncultured Clostridia bacterium; assembly: GCA_938005345.1. Taxonomy (GTDB): domain Bacteria; phylum Bacillota; class Clostridia; order RUG12999; family RUG12999; genus JAAWTG01. The sequence continues at coordinate 14,724 of CALLNG010000211.1, read as the reverse complement.
ATAGCGGCAGTGCATTTCTAGTTGACGGGCGCAGCAAAGTGTGATATGCTGGAAGAAGCCCGCTGGCTTGTCCGGTGGGCGGAAAATAGCAGGGTAAATTGGGGGCTTAGCCACCCTTAGCTTATCGCCCAGCGGCAAAGCGGGGCCGCGGCAGGGCGGAAAGGGGGAGACACCATGCAGGACAACCACTTTTTTTCCATACAAGAGGAGGACGGCTTTTTAACCGCGCTGCGCCATACGGGCGACGTGTCGGGCATGAACTGGCTGCGCAGTGGCGCGCGCTGGGGCGTTTGGACGCTGCCGTCCGGCCTGGAAGGGGAGGTGCACCGGGAAATCACCCCGCGCGGCACGCTGCGCGAAGCGTACCGCTTCACCAACACCTCCGCTTACGACGTATTTGCGGCGCCGGGCGATGTGGGCATTGCCATTCCGCTGTGCGACAGCTATCCCGATGCGCAGACCTGTATGCAGCGCCGCTGCCATGTGCATATTTGGTGCGGGCACACATCCAGCTACGTCTGCGCGCTGCGCATGGGCGGCCAGCCGCCGCATTTGGGGCTGGTGCTCACGCGCGGGTGCCTTTGCGGCTATGGGCAGGACCATCCGCAAACCAGCAACGACCGCGGCAGTTTCACGTTGTATGTCGCGCCGTTTCAGCTGCTGCCCGGCGAGGTGTACGAGCTGGAATGGGAGCTGTTTTGGCATGAAGGACGGGAGGATTTTCAGCGCAAGCTGATGGACTCGCCGCAGTACATTGATATCACGTCCGCCAAGTTTTTGTATTTCCTGGGAGAAGACGTGCACCTGTCCGCGCGGGCAGGCGATGTTTCTGGGGAAATTTTGGTGCGGCGCGGAGAAGAAGATGTGCCCTACAGCATCAAGGACGGACGCATTGACGTGTTTGACACGCCCGAGACGGTGGGGGAACACTGCTTTACGTTTTGGGTGGACGGTGTGCAGGCGCAGGCGCGCGTGTTTGTGCAGGCGCCGTTTGACGAACTGCTGCGCCGCCGCTGCTGGTTTATTGCGCACCGCCAGCAGTACTCGCGGGCGGGCAGCCATTTGGACGGGGCATTTTTGGCCTATGACAACGAAACAAACCTTCCTATTTATTATCACGAGCTTGGCGATCAAAACGGCGGGCGGGAGCGCGTGGGCATGGGCGTGCTGCTGGCAAAATATTTACAGTGGCAGCCGGACGAAGCGCTTTTTGACCATTTGATGCGCTATGTGGAGTTTGTGCAGCGCGAGCTGGTGGACGTGAAAACCGGTATTGTGTACGATGAAGTGACGTACTGCCTGGAGCAGCGCGTGCGCCCGTATAACGACCCGTGGATGGCGGTGCTGTTTTTGGAATGTTACCATCTGACGGGCGACGGGCACTATTTGCTATATACCTACCGCGTGCTGCGCGCCTATTATGTGGAACATGGCGGGGCCCGGTTTTACGGCATTCACATTCCCATGGTGCAGTCGCTGGCGGCGCTGCAGCAGGCGGGACTGACAGCGGAAGCAGATGAGCTGCAAGCCCTGTTTTTGCAGCACGGCGAAACGCTGGCGCAAATCGGCCTGGACTATCCGGCGCACGAAGTAAACTATGAACAGAGTATTGTCGCGCCCGCGGCTTATCTGATGGCACAGTTATATGAAATCACAGGGGATACGCGCTGGCGGGAGGAGGCGCTGCGGCAGTTTTCCGTTTTGGCGCCGTTTCAGGGCTGGCAGCCGGACCACCATTTATATGAAGTGTCCATCCGGCATTGGGACGGCTTTTGGTTCGGCAAGCGCAAGTGCTATGGCGACACCTTCCCGCACTATTGGAGCAGCCTGAGCGGCAATGCCTTTTACGCCTATTACCGGATGACGCGCGCCGCGTCGGCACAGGCTGCGGCGGAAGCGTCGCTGCGCGCGCCGCTGAGTTTGTTTGCGCCGGACGGGCAGGCGTCGTGCGCCTACCTGTACCCGCTGCGCATCAATGGGCAGCAGGGTCACTGGGCGGATCCCTGGGCGAATGACCAGGACTGGGCGCTGTATTTTTATTTGGATTATCTCATGCAGGAGGATAAACTTCCAACTCTGCCACAGCAAGCAGAAGAGACGGCGGAAGAGCCCGCAAAGACAGAGGGCTAAAGAATGCGCCAAAAGCAGCAGGCGCGACAAAGAAACCGGAAGCGGCCCAGGGAACACAAAAGGGCCGCTTCCGGTTATTTTTTGTCCGTGATTCTGTATCCGCGGGCATTGCTCCAATTTTTGGGCGGGGTTTTATCATAGGGCACGCCCGTGGGACACGCTTCGATATGATGGTTTTTCAGCAGCAGTTCCACCGCTTCGTCCAGCAGCCGCGACACGGGAATGCGGCTGTTCCAGTTTAACTCGTGCAGCTGCTCCCATAAGCCTGCATCAATCGTTGTGGACAGCCGCTTACGGTATTTTAATTCGTCATAATGCAATGGGTTTCACCCCCTTTCCATAAAATGAATTCGCTTCTTAAAGTGATAATACTATAACATTTCCTGTCATGTTAATGATAACGCACTCATATGAAAATTTTTTATATTTCCTGCGCCGCTGCTAACTGTGTACCAAAAAGAAACATGTCCCCCGTGGCCTATGGTCTCTCCTCTTTTTAATAGTTCTCCCGGTACATGGTGCGCTCCGCTCACAATGCGGCCACTTTCCCTCTTCAATTTCAGTATTTCCCTCTCCCTGGGGTTCCAAAGCGGCCGCCGCCCCTTTGCTTTTCCAACCGTTTCCGGCACGGACATGTACCGGGACGGAAACACCTTCCGGGGCGGGAAATTTGACCGCAGGGCAAATTTGGCGCGCGCACCGCACCGCCAGGGGGAGCACACGAGGGGGACCATACGTCCCCTTTGTGATGGACATGGGGCGTCCACAAGGGGACCGTACAAAGCGGCCGCTTGCTTTCCTTTTATAGGTACCTACCAATAAACAGGCAATCACCAATACGGCAATTTTGATTGGTATGCCGTTTCTCCGCGCCGCTTTCTTCTGGATGCGGCACACCGTCCTCCTGGCCTCTTTCCCAGTTACTTCACAATATATAGCAACTCTTCTATTTGTTTCCTAATTTTCTTCTAAAAGTCATCTATTTGCACTACTTTTTATGTTAAAATCCTTGTATACTCGGCCTTTTGGACAACAGAACCAAACCTAAGAAATACGCTAAATAAATTCTGTTTTTTCCTTGACGGTTTGTCCGTTTTACAGTATAATGGAACGTGGAATCAGAGGATAATTTATAAAAACGGTTTGCCGCGATGTAGCATTTTTTATGATGGCAAAGCGAATTTGCTCATGGATACACCACCTCCTTTCAACGGCAAACCGTCCTCTGTTTTATCCCTATTCTGCACCAATTGAGACATGATTGATTGCTTCCCCGGCGCGTGAGTGTGCTGGGGATTTTCTTTTCCCGCACCACTGCTTTTGGGGTAAGCATTCATTTTGCAAAAACTGGTTACAAAATCTCAAATTCCTCTTGACTTTTTCCATACCCGGCAGTATCATAAAGCCATTGTAACAAATGGGGCAGCAAAGCAGTCCCGAAAAAAGGAGTGGTTTTTTATGCAACGTTATGAACATGTGTACATCATCATGATGGACGGCGCGGGCGCGTTCCTCAAAGACATCTCCGCGCCGCACACCAAAGAATTTTTAAAAAGTGGATTTGTGACCTACCAGGCGCAAACCGTATTTCCCACCATCAGCGCGGAATGCTACGGCGCGCTGCTGCACGGCGTTAGCCCGCAAAAGCACGGGCGCACCAATGACAACACCGGCCTGGAACGCTATCCGGAAGATTCGCCCTATCCCTCCATTTTTAAGCTGGTGCACGAGGCGGATCCCAAAGCGGTCCTCGCCAGCTTCACCTGCTGGCCCAACATCACCTATGGCATCATTGAGGCGTCCGCCGGCCATGCCAAGGTATCGGTGCCGGACGACGAGCTGGCGCAGCTGTGCGCTTCCTATCTCCGCTTGAGCGACCCCAAACTGCTGCTTTGCGTGTTTGACGACACAGACCACGCGGGCCATTTTTATGGCTACAACACGCCGGACCACCACGCGCAAATCGCGCATACAGACCGCAATGTGGGCATTGTGCTGGACGCTATCCGGGATGCCGGGCACCTGGAGGACAGCCTGGTTATTTTGTGTGCGGACCATGGCGGAGGAGGAGACTATGGGCCCAAAAGCCACGGCTCCCACGCGGCATGCGACCAGACCATCTTTTGGGGCTGCGCCGGAAAGGGTGTGCAGCAGGGGGACTTTGCCATTGATATCCGCGATACAGCTGCCATCGCGTTGCAGGCACTGGGCCTGGACGTGCCGGAATGGATGGAAGGCCGCGTACCGGAAGGGCTGTTTGCCTAAACAGCCTATCCGCACCATGCGCGCTGTTTCCCGTTTTCCCCGCCCATAGGGAAAAATGATACGCTCTTCTCCGCGCCGCTCACGGCACGGAACCCTTTTCGGGGTTGCAAATTGGCTGCCACCTCTTTGCTCTGAAACACGTTACAGGTGCGGACATGTGCCGGGCAGTAACACCTACGGGTGCGGACGTAAGCCCCCTCCATGATAAGGATAGGGTCGGAGCGCGCCATGTACCATGAGAAACAGTAAAGGATGAGAGGCCGCAGGCCCCGGGGGACATGTTTCTTCAGGTACATGGCTAGCAGCGGTGCGGAGAAGCCAAAATACAATGACAGCGTGAAAAAGTGGCAGCATGTCCCCTTCGTGCGCGCTTCCTCCCGGTCAAAAAAAGAGCATACCCAAACAAATGGAAAGAAAAACGGTCCTTTTTCAAGAGGCGGGCGCGTGCGGCATCCGCCTCTTTTGCCGTATCATGCGGGAAGGCGGCACTTTGTATTTTGCCTATTGTTTCCTTGTTTTGCCTATTGTTCCCTGGCGCGGGGTGTGCTATCATGAACCATATAAGGTATCATCCGCCCCGCGCTGCGGGGTGTAAAACGCAACAAAAGAAGGGAGCAAACAACCATGAAACAGTTTAAAAAACTGCTGGCCCTGGTGCTGGCAGCCGCATGCCTGCTGCCCGCTGCAGCGGGTGCACAAGGGGAGGCCGCCACGGCGGAGGAAATTCTATCGTCCTCCGTGGTGTTGGCGCTGGACGAACCCATCGCACTGGTGGGCAACGCGCGCGGCGGCCCGCGCACGGAAATTGACCTGCTCAACCCCGACGTTGTCGCCAAAGAAGTGGACGGGCGCACGCTGCTGCCCGTAGCCTTTGTGGCGCGGCAGTTCGGCGCGGTGGTGGACTGGGACGGCGGCACCTCCACTGTTACCATCTCCTATGGCGACAATCTCGCCACCATGGTGCTGGGTGAAATGCATCTCACGCTAAACGGCGAACCGGTGGCGCTGGACGTGCCAGTGCAAACCATGTGGGACCGCACCATGCTGCCCATCCGCGTTGTGGTGGAACAAATTCTAGACAAACATGTGCTATGGGACGGCAAGGGCCTGGTGGTCATCAGCCCGCAGCCGCTGACGCTGACGGACGCCGAGGTGGACGGCCTGCTGCAGGAAATCCGCGACCCCGCGCCGCTCACGCGCCCCTATTACAAGCCCGCTTCCATTGCGGGGGATACGGTGGAAAAAGCGGACGCGCTGCTGGAGCAGTGGGCGGATGAGGACTACTGGTGCGAAAATTTCGTGCCCAAAAGCTCGCCGCGCGACCGGCAGTATTCCCCGGTGGAGGAATTTGGCTATGAAAACAACTGGTCCTGGGACGCGGCAAAGCCCAATGAAATCAAGGACAACGCCAGCGGGCTGACATTCCCCAACGAGGACTATCCCTATGAATACCTAACCGTTACCACGCCACTGGGCAAGGAAGTGCAGGTGCCGGTACTGGAGTGCTACAACACCGCCATGTGCGACTATGTGCTGGTGGAAGCGCGCATTGACTACGAAAAGCAACGGTTTTTGGAGGATGCACTGAACACCTTGACCAACGCCTATTACCAGACAGGTGATGAACGCTATGCGCGCCGCATCATCCTGTCGCTGAACCAGTGGGCGGACAACCTGCCTGACTACTACATCACGGAGGGCTGGAATGTCAACCGCCCCATGTCTGTAGAAGAGGCGGAAGAAATCGGGTATGCACGGGTGGAATGGACCAGCTCCAGCAACGGCTGCACCAATGAAATCAGCACCGTGCAGGTGTATGCGCTGGACGCGGTATACGATTCGCCGACCTTTGCTGCGCTGAGCAAAGAAAAGGGCTATGATGTGAAAGCGCATGTGATTGACGATTTTTACGGCGAAAAAATCGCCTATATGAAAGATAAAACGCCAGTGGAATCGCTGCTGCTAACCAACCTGCCACGCACATTTGACCAGTTCGGGCAGCTCGGCGTGGTGCTGCACCGTGCGGACGTGGCGCAATGGCTGGGCGATTACCTGAACCTGACGGTGGACGCCAACTTCAAGCGGGACAAAATGTTCCCGGAATCCGCGACGTACCATTTTTATTGCGCACGGGAAAACCGCGACATTGCCTATACCTTGAAAAAATATTTCCAGGCGTATCCGGAGGACATCGCGGCGACGGGCGACACCTATGGCAACCTGAACGAACAAATTGAATTTTTAAGCCAAGCCATGCGCGTGGTGGACGAAATTTCCTACCCGGACGGCAACGTCGCGCCCTACGGCGACTGCGACGGCGGCGTGGCGCTGAAACGGAATTTCTCCCAATCCGCCATTTTGCCGGCCTACGGCGTGGCGCACCTGGCGGACGGGACTTTTGACAACCAGACCATGTGGAACATTGGCGCGATTGACACCAGCGGGCACACGCACTATGACCGCAACAGTATTCAGCTGTATGCATTTGGCGCGGAGCTGCTGGGCGACATCAAATACGTCCGTCCGCTGGGCCGCAAATATGCCAATGACAGCACGTTTTCGCACAACACCGTGCTGGTGGACGGCAAGGACCAACAGGTCATGGTGGAAGTGGTGCCCAACCAGGCCTATGGCAACGAGGGCCACTGGTTCAACGGCGGCAACATTGAACTGTTCGCGGATGACGGACAGGGTATCGCGGTCAGCGACGTGACCAACGACTGGGCTTACGAAGAAACCTCACGCTACCAGCGCATGAACATCCTCAACACCACGGACGAATCCCATCCCTATATCGTGGACATTTTTGCTGTAGAAGGCGGCAGCCGCCACGAATATATGCTGCATTCCTCCACCGCGTTTGATTCCACCTGGGACAGTGATTTGGACATGGAGTTCATGCCGGGCGAGCGTCCTTTGACCGAACCAGGCGATGAATGGGTGGAATTCCAATACACCATTGACGCGCGTGACAACTATTATCCCATTTTCCGCAACGTGTCCACCGCTGAGTCGGAGGACGGCAACTACCTGGTGAACTTCACCAAAGAAGGCGGGGACATTGGGGTGAACATCCACATGGCGGCAGACGAAAACCAAACGGTGTATGTCGGCGAAAGCCCCACGCCGTACCGCGGCTCCGAACAGCCGCAGACCCTGGAAGACGTCTACAAATATTACACGCCCTTTATGATGGCGCGGCGTGAAGGCGCGGAGGGCCTAAAAAGCGTATTTGTATCCGTAATTGAGCCATTCCAGGGCAAAGGGCATATTACGGGCGTGGAGCGGCTGGAGACCTCCACCGGCGACCCCGACCACATCGCCCTGCGTGTGACCATGGACGATGGGCGCGTGGACACCATTTTGGCGGATTTGAAAGGCATGGGCGAAACCACGGAGTTTTCTACAGACGGCGGCGCGTATGCGCTAAACGGCAAGGTGGGCGTGAACTGCACGGACGCTGCGGGACAGGCCAGCCAGCACGCCATCGCCGCGCCCAAATTCTCCGCGGCGGACAGCGTACTTGCCTGCGGCGTATACCAGGGGACAGTCAGCGAAATCCACAGCGTCAAAGGCGGCAGCGTGGAAAACGCGTTTGCCACGGACGCGGACCTGCCCACGGACGGCTCGCTGGACGGCCAGTTCCTGGAATTCGGCACATACCACACGGTGAACGCGCCGCAGGTGCCGGAACAGGACGGTATCAGTGAACTGTACGAAATTTCACATGTGGAGCGCAAGGACGGCAAGACCTATGTCTACCTGGCGGATGACCCGGCGCTCGCGCTTACGGGCGGCAAGACGGTGGAACTCATGCGGCCCATGCGTACCTTTGACGGCGCACCCAGCTTCACGGTGGGCAGCTTGCAGGTTTCCTAGCGCACTTGATCATTTTGAATCGTACCCTCCAGGCTCCGGCGTTTGCCGGGGCCTGATTTTATCTCTGTCAAGAAGAGGAACCCGTTCTTTCATGAAGGGGCCTGGCGTAACTCGTTCAAGATGGGGAAGCGGGGCGGAAAAGGCACAGCTTCATCTCGCGCCGCCGCCAGCCAGGGTTCCGTACGCCCCTATCTATTTGTGGTTCCAATGGGGCCGCAGCCCCTTTGTTCTGAAAACGTTACAGCTCCGGATATGTGCCGGGGCTGTAACACCTGCGGGGACGGGAAATTTGCCCGTAGGGCGAATTTAGCGAGAGCGCACCGCCTTGCAGCAGGGGGAGCCCACGGTGGGACGGCCAGTCCCCTTCGTGATAGTACGCGTCCTCTTCGTGAATATCCATAAAATTTCCGTTTCCTCTTGTCCTGCCCGCCAAAGTATGCTATGATAGGAAAAAAGAAACCGGGGCTGCGCACTGCGGCGTGCGGACCCGGCGGTGTATCAACCTACATAGAAAGAGAGGAAATCCCTATGAACGATTTACAGCTGATTCAACAGCGGCTGCGCCAGGCGGCACAAAATCCGGCGGCGGATCCCTCCAAAGCGCTTGCCCATTTGCAGCCGGACGGCAGTTTTTCCGGCGTGGAATATTTCATTTCCGAGCGCATGACCTGGAGCGCCAACTTGCACATAGAATACCTCAAAACCATGGTGGAGGCCGCCTATTCCCCGGGAAATCCCTGGGAAAACCATGCGGATTTGCACCGCGGCATTGCCTCTGCCCTGCACTACTGGGAGACCTGCGGGCGGGTGGATTCCGACAACTGGTGGTGGCAGGAAATCGGCCTGCCACAGCGCATTTTGCCTATTTTGATTCTGGCGCCCGCGGAAATGACCGCCAGCCAAAAGGCGCTGCTGGAGCGGGAAGCGGACGCAGGCAGTATTTTGCACGAATCCCCGGCCGTGGGCGCCAAGGAACGTCCCGTCACCAGTGTGGGCGCGAATTTGACGGATAAGCTCACCACCACGTTCCGCATCTATGCTGCCAGCGGGCGGGAGGAACGGCTGGAGGAAGTCATGGCGCTGCTGGACAACGAGCTGCGTGTGTATCCCCGCGTGGAACTGGGCGAATTTGCCGCGGACGGCGAGGGTATCAAACCGGACGGCAGTTTCCACCAGCATTTGGATTCCCTGCAGTTTGGCGGCTATGGCGAAGTGTTTTTGGAGGGCGTGAACTTTTTGCTGGAAATGACGCAAGGCACGCGCTTTTTCCCCAGCGCGCGGGCGCGGGGCGTATATACGGATTTTTTGCTGGATGGCATCAGCTGGGCGTTCCGTGGGCAGGCTAAGGATTTCACCGTGGTAGGCCGCAGTTTTTCCCGTCCGGCACAGGATTTGCCAAACCACAACCGCAACATCGCGCCGCTTGTGCGCGAGGCGGCACAGCTTTTGCTCAGCGTACCGGACGCACCCCGCCGCACGGATCTGGAGACCCTGCTGCGCCTGCGCTTTGAACAGGGCGACCAGGGGCGCGGCAGCCGGCATTTTTGGCTGTCCGACTACCTGGCCTATAAACAGCCAGATTTCCACATCGGCGTGAAAACCAACTCCATCCGCTCCAAGGCGGGGGAAGTGGTGAACAACGAAAATTTGCTGGGGTATTATCTATCCGACGGCGTGACCTGCCTGCTGCGGCGGGGCGATGAATATGAGGATATCTATCCCGTATGGAACTGGAACCGCGTACCTGGCACCACCACGCTGCAAGGCAATTTACACGATTTGCGCGACGCGGAGGACTGGTGGGGCGAGGACGGCTGGAACTGGCGCGGCACCACCTCCTTCTCCGGCGGCGTGGCGGACGGGCCGGCGGCGGCGGCGGTGTTGGACTATGCGCGCGACGGCCTGTTTGCACACAAGGCTTGGCTGTTCACCGGGCGGGAGATGACCGCGCTGGGTTGCTGCCTGGACACGCTGGCCAGCGAAACGCGGAACGTGGTGACCAATGTCAACCAATGCCGCCGGAAGGGCGATGTGTTGGTGTATAGCGGCGGCGCATGGCATCCCGCTGGGCCGGGTTCTTCGGATGTGACAGGTGCGGACGCAGTTTGGCACGACGATACCGCCTATTTCATTACCCATGGCGCAGCTGCCCTGCTGCTGGAGGACCGGGAAGGCGACTGGGGCACCATCAATGAAGCGCACAAAGGGTGCAAGGTGCAGCAGCGTGTATTTGAACTGGATCTTTTCCACGGCGCACAGCCGCGTGGCGGCAGCTATGCGTACACCATTGCGCCCGGCCTTTCCAAAGAGGACACGGAATCCTATGTGCCGCCCCAGGTGCTGCGCAACGATGAACGTGTGCAGGCGGTATATAAAGCGGGTATCCTCGCCGCGGCGGTGTGGAAAGTGGACCAAATCGAGGCGCCGGGCGGACTGGCCGTGCGCGTAAATAAAATTTGCCTGCTCACCGTACGCGAGGAGGAGGACGGCAGCCTGCGCATCGCGGTGAGCAATCCCCAAAACCGCCCAAAATGGGTGGACGTTTGGGTCAGCCGCGCATTGCCGCCGCTGGAGGCAGGCGAGTGCTATGTGCGCCCGGCAGAGGGCGGCAGCGTGGTGCATTTCCGTCTGTGTGAGGGAATTTGGGCTGGTTCCACCAGCGTCTATGATTCCCGCTCCGGATTCTCTCCCTGGTTCAGCGCCTTCGACTAAACAATATATCACGAAGGGGACTATCTCTATCACAAGGGGAGACTTGCCGTCCCCCCTCGTGCGCTCTCCCTGCGGCAATGCGGTTCGCTCGCGGAACGTTCGTCATGCGGGCGGACGTGCCGCCCCAAAAAGGTTCCCGTATCGTAAGCGGAGCGCGCGCCATGTACCAAGAGAATCAGCAAAAGGAGGAGGATCCATAGGCTCCGGGGACATGAATCTTCGGTACATGGCTGGCAGCGATGCGGGAAAGAGGGAACACAACACAGCATGAAAAAAGGGGCAACGTCCCCTTTCGTGAATAAAAAGATGGGCGGGCGCGGCAAAAAAGCCGCGCCCGCCCATTTTTTGCGCTGCATTCCGGATTACAGCGCGGTTTTCCAAAACCCATGCAAATTGCAATAGGCATATGCCGCCACTGGTTTTTCCTCCGGCGCCAGTATAAATTCCGCCACCGGCTCCTGTCCCGGCTCCAAATAGTGCAGCTGCCCGCCACAGCAGGTCTGCAAATAGATCCAGGTGATGCTATGCTCCTCCGTCATGGGGTGCAGCACGCTGCCCACGCTTACCTGCACGCGGCTGCCGTCCGTTTCCACGGCTGGCACATGCTTTTCCGCTGCGCCGTCCGAAGTGCCCGGCTCCAATTTCTCCAGTCCCGGCGCGCCGCCGCACAGCGACAGCAGCACGCCGTTTTCCGTCTGATAAAACGATGGTTCCATGGGTGTATTCCTCCTTGTTCAGGCGCGGCTGTCCGCCTGCGCCTTTTTTCTCATCATACCCCAACTGTACCAATTTTATGCAGCGTGCGGTTTCTTCCGTGTCAAATGGCGGTGCATGGAACCGGCGTCATGGTTTTTTCCCGTCTGGCGCGCTGTGTTCCCCGGCGGCCTTTTCTGGGCTTTGTAGTGGCTCCGCAAGGGACTGTGCAGCTTGTTCTGTGCTGTCCCGCTTTAGGTTCTCCGGCTGCCCGTCCTCTTCCTCTGGCTGCGCCGCGGTCTTCAACATACCAAACCCCTTGAGAAAAAACGCCGGGATGCGCACCCCCATGCGGCTCAGTCCGCGCAGGCAGGATAGGCCTTCCGTGCCAATTAGGTAGCACAAAATGGTGTAGCCGAACATGCCGTTGGTCTCCAGCACAATGCCCGTGCCGGATGCGATGACGTGCACCGCATAGTCCAGCAAAAAGCCAATCGCCACCAAAATCAAATAACACGCCTTTTTGACCGCGCCGCTAATACCCCGGCGCACGGTAAATTCCCCTTGTACCAGCGCGCCTGCCACGCCAATGGCATAGTCCGCCAGCATGAGCAGCGCCAGCACCACAAACAGTTCGTTCAGCGCGCCGCGCAGGTACGCCAGCACCCCCAGCACCGCTGCAAACAACGGTTTTGCTGCCGTTTGCTCCATGTTGTTGTTCCCCCTTTTCCGCCGGCGGGTTTACGCATTTTTGCGCCGCAGCCGTTCCAGCTGCCGCCGGTAGTTTTTATCAAATGCAAACTTGTAGTCCTCCACCGCCCGGTTGATATCCAGTACCTCCTGGTACCGCTCGGACGCAAACCGGTTTTTCAGCTTGACCAGGCGCTCCTGCTTGTCCTGGTTGAACGCGTCAATTTTGTCCTGGCGCATTTGCAGCTGGATCGCCCGTTCCTGTTCCTGCTGGTCCTCCCAGTGCTGTTTCACTTCCGTCTCGTTCCACGAGTTGTCATACCCACGGGTGCTCTCGGAATCGTTGCCGCGGATGACCTGCTCGTCCAGCACGGCCTGGGCGTGCCGCTTGCGCTGCCCGCTGCGGTACGCCGGGTCGTTCTCCGCGTTGTAGCTGATTTTTTGGTTTTCCAGCCGGTTCGCCCGCTGCTCAAATTCCTCGTTGGTGGCAGCCATTTTGTTGAGCAGTTCCACGACCCGGTCAAATTTTCTGTCCACAATAAATGCCATCTTTTGTTTCCTCCTTCTGCGCGGCGGGCAGGGCAGGCTGCCCGCTGCTCCGGTCCCGGCGGGCCCATATGCCTGCCGCATGCCGCCTAGACTTTTGCTTTTGCCGCTTACAGGCGCTCTGCGAGTTTGGCGCACAGCGCCAGCACCTGGCCTTTGGTGGCGGGGCTGTCAAAATCCTGCCACTCCGCGGGGTTTTGAATCAGGCCCTTGGCTTGCAGCGCGTCCAGGTACGCCTGCGCCCAGTGTGACGCCACCATAGGCGGGTCTACCTCCGCGGGAGGTGCGACCTCTGCGGGAGGTGCGACCTCTGCGGGAGGTGCCTCCGGCTCGCGGATCCCAGCAAACTCCTTAATGCCCTCCACGATTGCCGTGGAAGCCTGGTCTTGAAAGTCAAATGTTTTCATAATCTGTTCCTCCTGCGGATTGGAAATGAATCCCAATTCCACCAGTGCGGCGGGGCACCGGGTCAGGCGCAGCACTGCAAAGTTTTCCTCTTTCACGCCGCGGTCCCGGAATCCGGTGCGCGCGACAAGGCGGTCTAAAATGTCCTGCGCTAGCCGGCGGTCCTGCGCTTCGCCGGGATAAGTCCACACCTCCGTGCCCCGCGCTTCAGGGGACGCGCTGTTGCAGTGGATGGAAATGAACACATCCGCATTTGCGCGGTTGGACAGGCTGGCACGCTCCGCCAGTTCCAAAAAATAGTCGCTGTCGCGTGTGAGCACCACCTCAATGGCGGAATTGCGCAGCTTTTGGGCTACGCGGTTTGCCACATCCATGGTAATCCATTTTTCCGCCACGGTCGCGCCCTGCGCGCCGCCGTCTTTTCCTCCGTGTCCTGCATCAATGCATACTTTCATGTTGGTTCCTCCTTCTTGATTGCCGGCCCGCCGGGCCGCTTCCTTCCAGTATATGCACGGCCGCTGTAGAAGTTGCCTGCCGCCGTCACAACAGGGCAATGGTGCCGGCAAGCTGTCCCTCCGCGTAGATTTGCAGCGCGGTGCCGGACTCCGTCTGCACCAGCTGCAGCTCCAGCGCGCCGCCGCGGCAGGCGGCATAGGGCTGGGACAGTTTCAAATTGTTTTCCGTGATGTTGGCTAGACCCTCTTCCATGTCCTGGCGCAACGCGTCAATTTGCTGCTGTACATCGCCGCGTACTAAGCTGTCTATCTTGCGCATAAGCTGGCGCTCCCTCCTTTATACTGGTTCAGCACCAGGCCGCACAGCGCCACGCGCCCGGTGCCGCTGACCTTGACGCGGAACTCGGCGCACATGCGCGGGCGGATGGGTACGGATACGAAGCGTTTGCCCGGCTGCATTTCCACCTCGCGCATGCATTCATACGTGCCGCCGTCGTGCGACACGTACACGCGAAACGACGCGTCCTCGCACGCCAGCTTCATCTCCACACTGCTGAGCAGGCCGCCCGTGAAATCGCGTCCCAGCGCCACCGTCTCAAAATACCACGGCTGCTCCTGCTCGGTGCCGGACAGTCCCGCCGGGCTGTCGCCGCCGGGAAGCTGCCACAGCGTGCCCTGCAAATTGATAAATACGCCGCCGGCGCACGCGCACAGCCCCGTCGGGTCCACGCCGCCGACACAGTACCACGCGCCGCGGTAGTAATCATAGCAGTACAGCTTGCCGCCCAGCGTCACATAATACCGGCTGCCCGTACCGCACGCCAGTGCGTCCTCCTCCGCAAGCAAATCCCCCAGCGGATACTGAATGCTGACGAACCGGCTGCCGCCGTAGGCGTGAAAGCCCTCCTTGGTCTGCAAAATCAGCACGCCTGCCACCTCCGCCACGGTA
>CALLNG010000210.1 GCA_938005345.1 uncultured Clostridia bacterium | reverse complement strand
TTGATGCTTCCACAAATCTTGCTATACTTAAAGGAACGGGGATTGCAGACCCGGACAAAAGTGTGAGTGATGCGCGGTTTCAGGCAGTGAACCTCAATGACGGCAGCACTTCCGGCACTTCCCGCTGGTCCTCCAACTGGGGACTGTCAACGGCGGATGTCGTGGGCTGCTGGGCAGGCATTCAGTTTGATGATCCGACCGTGTTTAATAAATTGACAGTCAAAGAGTTTCATGGGCGTGTCACCGGATTTGTCGTGGAAGTGTCGAATGACGGGCAAATCTGGACGCCGGTCACAGTAAGCGGCGAACCCATGCAGACGCAGGTCATGGACTATGTCAAAACAGCGCCCAACCAAATGCGGACTTATGATGTGACATTTGACCGCGTGCAGGCATCGTATGTCCGTTACCGCATTGTGGAAGCTGGTGAAGCAGGCCCCAGCCTGTGGGAACTGGAAGTGTATGATACCAGGGCAGGACAGCCTTTCCCGGAAGAGGATGACGAAGCGGCCTTTGCGGCAGATGTAGCGAGCGTAACAGAGCAGTCTTTGCTGGGCAATAACCCAGACACGCAGCATGTCACGGAAAACCTCGCCCTGCCTGCATCGCCAATGGCGGGCGGCACCAACCTAACCTGGACCGTTGTCGGCGGCGAAAACTGGCTGGACGCTACTGGGAAGGTGACGCGGCCGACTGTGGCAGAAGGCGATCAAACGGTACAGCTAAGAGCATCGTTTAGCTCTCCGCGGGGCACATATACGGAAGAAAAGTTCTTTACCTTCACGGTATTGCTTTATGATCCCGCGCAGGCGGAACGGGAAGCGTTTGAGCAGGACGTAGCACGCGTGACACAGGACTATTTGCTCGGCGCAAATCCCAGCGCACAGCAGGTGAAATGGGACTTAAATCTTCCAGTATCGCCTTTGCCGAATGGAACGGAAGTGGTCTGGAGCGTGCTAAGTGGAACCGCGCTGGATGAGGGCGGTAACGTGACGCGTCCGGCGCAGCAGGCGGAAGAGGCCACGCTGCGCGCAGTATTCACAAAAGGAGAAATGAACGATACGCGCGATTTCACTTTTACGGTGCTGCCGCAGGATATGGGCATCTGGAAGCTGGTGGAAAACATCAAAATCGAAGACCCGCGCGGCGCTTCAACGTATACTATTAGCCAAATTAAAGACAGTGTCAATTCTTCCACTGCGGCGGACGGCGGCGTCCGGTTTGGGCAGCTTGTCGCACAGGAACTGGCGAGTTCGGAGCGGCCTGACATGAAATTGGATTTTTCGGACAGCATTCAAGCGGGGAAAAAGTATTATATTGAAGTGACAACCAAAACGGATATGAAACAAGGGGAAACCCGCGTGACCATCCTAAACGGGAAGGCCAGCGAAGGCGCGCTGTTTATTTTTAGAAGCAACAACACGTTGGGGCTTGCCGCAGACCCGGGCAGCGGACGGACCTGGGTAGATAGTCAAGTCAAAATCAACCACACCCATGGGGCGGAGGAAACGTTTGGGATTTACTATGATACTTCTGCGGATAAATTCCAATTCGTGAGCAACGGGGAAATTGCTTCCTCCAATTCTTATAAACCTTCTTATGGCGGCGGCATTTCCGGCGTCCAGGTCAACTATCAGGGCAAAGCGGGAGATCTGGAAAGCTATACCATTACCAAAGGTGTGAAAGTCTATGAATACGACCCAGACTGGGCCGGCCAGCTTGAAAGCGAATTTGCGGCGCTGTCCGCGGCTAATTTGACCAATCAGGATCCGTCGGCCTTGACGCAGAATATGGCGCTTCCGTCTGCGTTGCCCTGCGGCGCGCCGCTTGTGTGGGAGTCCTCCCATCCGCAGGTGATTGCGGCAGACGGAACAGTCACCATGCCGGACGGCGCGCAGCAGGATGTGCAGCTCACTGTCCGTGTGAATGTGGACGGCGTTGATTTGTCAAAAACCTTTGACTTTACCGTTTTGTCCAGCACGGATCCGCGCGTCGTACTCTATCAGGATATGGCGCAGGTAACGTATGAAAGCCTAACGGAGCAAGACCCGTCCGCGCTTACGCAAAATCTCACTATGCCGGCGGCATTGCCGGGCGGCACCACGGTTACCTGGACGTCCAGCAATCCGGCGATACTATCAGCAGACGGCGTTGTTTCGCAGCTAGAAGACCGCAGTGTGCCAGTCATACTCACAGCGGAATTTACCTATGGAGGGCTAACGGAGCAGCGAACCTATTGGTTCACAGTACTGGCGGCAGGGGAAGCCATAGAAAATCTGGCAAATGGCGCACGGATTTTAACTTCGGCGCAGACCGTGGACGGCGCGGCAAGTGCAGTAATAGACGGCGATTACCAGTCCTTCTGGACTACCAATACGCAGGAGGCGGAATTGACGCTGGAATTATCGGAAAAGAAAGCGCTTTCCCAGGTTGTGATTTATGAACACGGCACGTCTATCGGAAGCGCGGTTTTGGAGGGTTCGGACAACAATGTGGACTACACCAAAATAGCAGATTTGGGCAGTGCGGGATTTGGAAAAGAATTCTACTTCCCCATTGTGGAAGCCAAATACATCCGCCTGCGCATAACGGGGCAAACGGAGGAAACAGTCGGCCTGTCCGAAATAGAATTGTATTTTGCACCCACAGACGAGGAACGTGTTGCAGCGGATGTTGCGGCGTTTACCTATACCAATCCTAAAGTGGTAACAACGGATATTGAACTGCCCGCACAAAGCCGGTATGGCAGCACTATTACTTGGTCCTCCAATAAACCGGAATCGCTAGATGCACAGGGACATGTCGCGCGGCAGAGCAGCAATGTGGATGTAACGCTGACGGCAACATTTACCAGCGGAGATGTGCAAAAGACTGTGCAAGTCTATCATACGGTTAGCGGCACCAGACCAAGCACCACACCGGGCGGCGGAGGTTCTGGCAGCGGTGGTGGAGGCGTCCATGGCGGATCTTCAGCAGGGAATAGCGGCGGCCTTGGTATGAGTGTGCCAGTTGTGCAGCCAGATAACAATCCCGGACAGCCTGCACCGCATACGGGCATGTTCCAGGACGTGACAAGCGACCGTTGGTCATATCCCTACATTGAACGTCTTGCACAGCAGAACATAGTGGATGGCAACGGGGAAACCTTTGACCCGGAAGGCCTGCTCACGCGGGAACAACTTGTAAAATTGATTGTGGCAGCGCTGGGGTTGGAACTGTCAGGCGAGAACGCAACATTTGCCGATGTACAGCCTGGTACATGGTATAGTCCCTATATTGCGGCAGCGGCACAGGCGGGTATTGTCAGCGGCATTAGCGAAACGGAGTTTGGCGTCGGGCAATACGTCAGCCGGGAGGACATGGCAACTATGATTTGCCGCGCCATGGAGACTGCTGGCGTATCGCTGGTGGGCGGAACAGAGCAAATTACGTTTGCCGATAGCGGGCAAATCAGCACCTATGCGCAGGAGGCGGTCCGCCAGCTGACATCGCTGGGCATTTTGAGCGGCGATGGCGGCTATTTCCTGCCGCAGGATACGGCAACGCGGGAACAGGGCGCGAAAGTGATTTGCATGGTGCTCGATAAGATGGGCAGATAAGGAGAGAGAATGCGATGAAAAATCATAGAATGATAGCGGCATTGCTCAGCGGCTGCATGCTGCTGGCTACCGCGGCAGGGGCAGTAGGCGCACAGGAGGAACCGGTGCCTGCGCCCGGCGAAACGCACAAGGCGACCATGCTGCAGCTTGTGGAACAAACGCTGCTGGAGCAAGAAGGGGCAAAGGAGGACAGCATGCAAAGCGGGAAAGAGATGCAGGCGGAGAAGGATGAAATGCAAGAAAGCAATGTACTGGAAGATGGGTTGCCGGACAACGGCGGGCTGGGAACAGTGGAAGCAGGCGAACAGGTGCAGGCAACTTCTCTTATTGCGCCGGACACACAAAACATGACACAAGACGAATATTTTCAGTCCACCATTGACCAATACGACCAGTATGAAGATATTATGCAGGATCCGCAGGTTATCAGCGATGAGGAATTTTTTGGCGTATGGGACGGTGCTAAGTGGACAAAGGAACCCTATTTTGACTACAGCTATGCCGATGGGTTAGCTGCAACGGAGGAAGCGGCGAAAGCGGGCGACTATGAAACGGCGAAAGAAGAAATTCTGGAATACTACCGCAGTGCGTTCCGCGAGCACCGCCGCGGGCTAACACCCGTGACCGATAAACGTAAGCGGTTGACGGCGCAGGCAAACTTTGAAAACACCATCAAACTCAGTGGTTATGGCGATGGCATTGAAAAGTGGAATCTGACGGAAGAAATGCAGACATTTACCGCGGACGTGCGCCAGGATGTGGAATCCACGCTGGATGCGGTCACCAAACAAAAAGCGTTTAACATTATTGCGCTGAAAAAAGACGGATATGAAGCGGTGTTTGACAGCAAAGAGGCGGGCGGTACGGGGCCGTGCATTGAATTGACGGTCAACGGCAGCACGCGCACCATTTATCCGGTGGAGGACGCAACCATCATGGCGGGCAGCAACCGCAGCAATAACTATGGTTCCGAGACGACGCTGCGCGTAGAGGAATCCTATAGCTCTATTGGGACGCAGGCCGAAGTGGACAGCTACACCAAACGGGCCTATTTGCTCTTTGACTTTTCGGAGCTCAAATCCGGGGATTCCATAGACAGCGCTGTGCTGAAAGTCAACGGAAAAATGATTAAAAGCGACAATCCCACTGCTGCGCCGCAGGAGCGTACCAGCAAAGACGTCATGCTGTGGGAATCCAAGGAGCTGGGATGGACAGAAGATACCATCAACTGGGCCAACCGTACCATTGACATTTTCTCCTATGACGGGGAGATGGGACCGCATCTGCATTTGATGACCAGTGCGAGCACGACCATCCCCTCCTGGGCGGACAATATGGCAAAATGGCAGTATGCGCCCAACATTGCCAAATGTTATTTGTATTATACCCAAACGAGCAAATCCGGCGGCGAGGCCTATGCGTACCATGCCATCCGCATGTTGATGAACACCATCGTGCGGGAGGGTACGAACATTGGGGTTGTGGACAACTGTAATATGTGCCACAACCTGGGCCAACGTGCTAAATACTATCCGGAAATGATTGACATGCTGCTTCCAAGCGAATACATGACCCCGGAAGTGTTTACCGCCATCTTGAAAAACGTCTGGTCTGTCAACGACCTTTTGGTGAAACGGTGGGATGGACAGTCGGAAGGAAATAACTTTGGCTCCCTGCAGGCGGAGGGGCTGTTTAACCTTACCATTAGCTTCATGGAATTTCAGGATGCCAGTAAGCCTACAACAGGGCTAAGTAACCCCAACCAACCAGGTTCTATGCAGGGCGGATGGCTGGCCGTGGCCAAACACCGGATGGGGTATAAAATTACCAAGGACTTGTTTGACGACGGCAGCTCCATTGAAGTGGGGCTGGGCTATGCCGACCTCAACTTGAATACCTTCCTCAACTCCATCAATAATGCGGAAATGGTGGGTATGGATGGGGATGATCTGTTCACGGAGGATGAACTGAAATTTATGGAGCGCTATGCCCTGTATTTGATGAATGCCAGCACGCCGACGTGGGGCGATTGGCAGCAGGGGCATGCCTATGGGCATGGCAGCAACTATGCCAGCAAGTGGAGCAAGCTTAATGAACTGACGCAAAATCCCAACTTGATGTGGGCGACATCCGGTGGAAAAGAAGGCGAAAAGCCGGACTATACTTCCATTGTTTATGATATTGGGAGAAAGGCAATTCTTCGGACGGACTGGGGCAAAGAGGATGTGGTCGCTATGCAGATTAACGCGGACGGCGGCGTGAAATCCCACGGGCAAAACGATGACCTGGGCCTGAACTTTTATGCCTACGGGCAGCATCTGTTGGTAGACTCACTGTACCATAACTATACTAATACGCTTCCCATGAACCTGTATTTGAACTCCACCCGCGCGCATAACACCATTGAAATCAATGGCGTGAGCCAAAAAGGCGGAGCGGGCAGCAGCGGTAATGATCCTGCGGGCAACCCCATCGTTAATTTATCAGGCGGCGTACAGGGGGATATGCATCCGGAAAACCGGGAGCTAAACACCATGTATAACTTCCTGCGGGCAGAGACGGTTAACTATCAAAACAATTCGGCAGTTGGCGGCAATTTTGTGCATTACCGGGATCTATTGTTTTTGAAACCGGGTCTTACTATTGTAACGGACTACGTGGAACCGGACAACAATAACACCAATACCTATGCACAAAACTGGCACTATCTGCCCAATGCGAATTTGAAACTGGATCCGCAAACGAATATCGTCACCACTAATTTTGAAGGAACCAATCTGATTTTGGCGCCGGTGAATCAGGCGCATGCGTTTGACAAAGCGGAACTAGTGGATGGCTGGTATGCGCCCAGTGCAGGTACAGAAGTAGACGCCAAATATGTGACGTTTGAAAAGACGCTGCTGGGGTCAACTACCTTTAACACCGTGCTTTATCCGGTGAAAGCGGGAGACCGCAAAACCGTGGATACACGCAATTTGTCGCTGGATGTCCCGGAGGAAACGGCAAACGCATTCCAAATCACGGTGACGGATCAAAACACCGGCAGCACGGAGGAATACACCTACTATGCCAACCGCGGCGAAAGCACCCAGCGCAGCGCGGGCAATCTGGAAACGGACGGCGCTTTGGCATTGGTCGGCAAGGAAGGA
>CALLNG010000209.1 GCA_938005345.1 uncultured Clostridia bacterium | reverse complement strand
CCCGCTTTACCGATGGAAATGTTTTCGTGGTCAATATTTCCAACTTGGCCGACCGTCGCTTTGCAGTCCATACGGACTAGTCTCATTTCGCCCGAGGGGAGTCTGACATGCGCAAATTTATTTTCTTTTGCCATCAGCTGTGCACTGTTTCCGGCGCTGCGCACCAATTGTCCGCCGCGTCCCGGTACCAATTCAATGTTGTGAATGGTGGTACCAACCGGCATATCCGCCAGACGCATTGCATTGCCCGGTTTGATATCGCTTTCCGGACCAGAAACCACGCTATCGCCCACTTTCAGTCCCAGCGGCGCTAAGATATAGCGTTTTTCGCCGTCTTCGTACTGAACCAGCGCAATATTCGCGCTGCGGTTGGGGTCATATTCAATGGTCATAACCGTTGCCGGCATGTTGTCTTTATCGCGTTTGAAATCAATCACTCTGTATTTTCTTCTATTTCCGCCCCCTCTATGGCGAACGGTGATTCTGCCATAGGAGTTTCTTCCGGCATTTTTCTTCATTGGTTCCAGCAAGGAACGTTCCGGTTTATTGGTTGTGATTTCTTCAAAGGTGGAAACCGTCATAAACCGTCTGGCCGGAGAGGTGGGGTTATATTTTTTGATAGCCATTTAAGACCTACCTCCTTCAGATTTTCGTTAGGCTAGCTGGTATTATACCATGCCTTCGAAGAATTCGATTGTCTTGCTGTCTTCCGTCAGCGTCACAACCGCTTTTTTCCAGTCTGCCCGTTTTCCGCTATTCATACCCATTCTTTTGACTTTTCCAGTCATGTTCATGGTGTTGACGCTTTTCACTTTCACACCGAACACTTCTTCTACCGCTTGTCTGATTTGCACTTTTGTCGCAGATTTTGCCACCTTAAAGGTGTACTTTTTATCTTCAAGCTGGCTCATACTTTTTTCCGTGATAATCGGTTTTACAATCACATCATAAGCGTTCATTATGCGTACACCTCCTCGATCTTAGCAATCGCCGCTTCGGTCACGACCAGGGTATCATATTTCAAGATTTCATAAACATTCATAGTGCCGACGGTTGAAACCGCAACCCCTTCGATGTTTCTCGCACTGCGGTAAACCATGTCATTGTTCTCCGGAAGCAAAATCAATGCTTTCTTCGCGTTTAGTGTGTCCAGCATATTCGCAACCGTTTTAGTTTTGATTTCATCCAGTGCAATGTTGTCCACTGCAATCAGTTCGCCGTCGTTGACTTTGGCGCTGAGCACGCTGCGCATTGCCAGGCGTTTCACTTTTTTGTTCACATTGTAACGGTAGCTGCGCGGTTTCGGTCCCAGCGCAACGCCGCCGCCTGCCCACTGCGGAGCACGGATGCTGCCCTGACGCGCACGGCCTGTCCCTTTTTGTCTCCAAGGTTTCTTGCCGCCGCCGCGGACTTCCGATCTTGTTTTGGTACTCTGGGTACCCTGTCTTTGATTTGCTAAGTAATTGACCACTACTTGATGGATGGCATATTGGTTTACCTCACAGCCAAATACGCTGTCCGCCAACGTAATATCTTTCACTTTTTCTCCCGCCATATTAACTAACACTGCGTTAGGCATAGTCTGCATCCTCCTTTCCTATATCTTATTTCCGATTGGTATCTTTTATATAAAGCAGTCCGCCTTTCGGTCCCGGCACTGCACCTTTTACCAGAAGCAGATTTCTTTCGGTATCCACTTTGACAACGTCCAAATTCTGAATGGTAACGCGTTCATTTCCCAAATGTCCCGGCAGTTTTTTGCCTTTGAATACGCGGGACGGAGAAGAACACGCGCCCAAAGAACCAACGCCGCGGTGGTATCCGCTACCGTGCGTCATAGGTCCACGGTGGGTTCCCCAACGTTTGATGGTTCCGGCATAGCCTCTACCTTTGCTTCTTCCGGTCACGTCAACCGCTTCCCCGGCTGCAAACGTATCCGCTTTTACCACATCGCCGACATTCAGCTCATCCGCATTGTCCAGCCGGAACTCGCTCAAAAACCGTTTGTACGGCGCACCCGCTTTGTCAAAATGTCCTTTCAGCGGTTTGGTCATTTTGCTTTCTTTTTTGTCTACGAAGCCCATTTGTACGGCGCTGTATCCGTCCGTTTCCACGGTCTTCTTTTGTGTGATAACGCAGGGGCCTGCTTCAATGACAGTCACCGGCGTCACTTTTCCATCTTCGGCGAACACTTGGGTCATGCCAAGTTTTCTGCCCATGATTGCTTTCTGCATGTTTCTTTCCCTCCTATGGTTATTGGTTGACGCCGCATTCGTGCGCCAACATGACCTCGCACCCTTATTATTCATGACATAAGCAGGGCACTATGGCTGTGGTTGTTTTTGAATTAAGCTAACTTCATGTCGATTTCCACACCAGCGGGCAAATCCAAACGTTTGAGCGCTTCGATTGTTTTCGCCGTGGGTTCCACATCAATCAGCCGTTTATGCGTTCTCATTTCAAACTGTTCACGGGAATCTTTATACTTATGCACTGCGCGCAAAATGGTGATGATTTCCTTTTTGGTCGGCAGCGGAATCGGCCCGGACACTTTTGCGCCCGTTCTTTTCGCTGTTTCCACGATTTTGCTAGCTGACTGATCAATCAGCGTGTGGTCATAAGATTTTAAACGGATTCTCATTTTCTGTGTGTTTGCCATAACACTTGTCGCCTCCTATTAAATTATTACTGCTTCTCATTGTGCGACTCTTTCCGTACACGGTTCCGGGTGTGTCATGAACACCCAAAAGAAATACCCGGAAGTACGCACTGCATACAGTCCCGGGTACACATGACGATTCTACATAAAATGACGCGGCAGGCGCAATACGCCCGTTTCCGCTCCTGTAAAACACCATTGTTGTCTTGTGTACAGTGACTATGCCGCCCGGTTTCTTGAATCGGACATTCTCCATGGAAATTTCCCATTCTCAGATGGAATGCAACCTCCCACTTCATCGACTGCCTCGTCACAGCAAGTAATATTATACCGCATTTTCCGCCGGATTTCAAACCTTTTTTTCTTTTGTTTCGTAGAAAATTGCAGAAATTTTGCAGTTTCTTTTATGCATATTATCCATGCTTTCCCTATTCTATACAGATTCCTGGAAAACTATGCATAAACATACAGTTTTTTTGAAAACTGCTGTATTTTTTTCTTCTAGCCGAAAAATCAATGGTTGTTGTCCGCCTGTGTTCATGTTATAATAAATATAGGAAGAAACGTGTTATCTTGCAGCTTCACTGCATACATTTTCCTGGGACAATCTTGAGGCAAAGGACGGGAGTTCAAATGCTTGACAAAGAAAAACTGGATATGGCACAACGTTGGCTGGACAAGGCGGGCACTTATTTTAACGATGTGTTTCTGTTGCTGCACATCAACAGTTTTATGTCCGCTGCAACGTGTGCCTATTATACCATGTTGTACAGCGCAAAGGCAGTCCTCACCATTGATGGAGAACTACCGGCACGGCACGGGGAGATTGTTGCCGCGTTTCGGAAGCGGTATGAACGGTCGGACGTGTTTGAAAAACGGTATACCGAACTTTTGGAAAACGCATATGAGGTGCGGCGGAACGTGGACGAAAAGGACTATTTTGAAGTTTCTAAAGGAGAAGCGATCATGCAGATTACCAATGCCGAAACGTTTTACCGAAAAATGAAGGACTATATTGCCGCCGCAAAAAACAGGCACTAACGGCAGGAGACGCGTTTTTACAACGCGCCTCCTGTTTGTTTGTATCGGTTTTATCGAATGTTTTCCCCTCTACCGTTACTTTATTTCTTGTTCCAACGATTGAAACACAGGGGTATTAAAAAATTCAAATAAAGTAATGTCTAGGCCATCGCACAGCTTTTTTATCGTCACAATTCCAGGGTTTTTACTCATACCATATACAATATTTTTTTAAGGTTGGGGGCGGAACGGCAGAAATTGTTGCTAAATTTCCAACTTTTAAATTTTTCTGTTCACATAATTCCAAAATTCTCTCTGCAACCGCTTGTCGTGTATCCATGCACAACACTCCTATTTTTCCTGTTTCACATAGTCCGCAAAAATATCTATCATTTTTTCAACGACCAAGATTTGTTCGGGGGACAACCCTTTTAACTTATTATAAACCGGATTGCTATCTTCCTCGGCCACTTTTCCATATAAAATGTAATCAGCCGATGTGTCCAAATACTGATTCATTTTCATTAGAGCCGGGAGGGACAGGCCACTGACGCCGCGCTCAATTTCTGAAATATGTTTTGATGTCAATCCTAACATTTCCGCAAGCTGTTCTTGCGTTAGTCCTTTTTTTTCGCGCGCTGATTTGATCCTTTCCCCAATCGGCAAGAAATCATAATATTGTTTGCCCATATATCACCACACCTTGTATGTGTAGTTTATCATTTTTACCGGAACGTTACAGCCGATGAAACGTTTAGTCTAAACCTTTTATCTTGACAATTAGGCAAAAAAAATATATAATAGGAAAAGAATTCACAATGTATGACCCTATTTTCCTATTATATATGATTCTTCGTCTTGTTCCTGCTGCAATGATTCCGATAAGCGGATGGTTTCCAACAAATTTTGTACCATCTTCTCCAGAACACCCGTATATTGAGATGGTATCTGCTGAATTAAACGGTCTAAAGGCGTGGTAACGGTTCTGCGTTCTGTTCCGAATAACAAATCATCTGCATCAATATCAAAATTCTTACAAATATTGTATAACGTTTCTACTGACATCCCCTTATTTCCTCTTTCCAGTTCACTTAAAAAATTAGAGGATATTTGCGCCCGTTCACAAAACTCCGATTGCGTAATATTTAATGACTTTCGATAGCTTTGTAATCTTTTTCCAATTATCTTTTTATTATCCATCCCGCCTTCCACCTCAAATACTATTGTATCTATTTTTTTACCATTGTAAAACATCTATAGATTTAGTATTCAAACTATAGTTGTATTTTATTGTACTTTTTTAGAAAATTTTTTAGTAGTCATTCAAAAGTAATAAATTCTAATGGAAAGGTATGGTAGAATATGCAAAGTATTTCTGATTTTATGAATCGTTTCATACAAGCTATGCAGCTAAAAGATTTTTATAGTATGGAAAAACTCTACCAAGAGATGAAAGAACAGTTTGGAGATTTTGTATTTGAAGAAGAACGGAAAGGCAATATCCGTTTCCGCAAAAAACTGTACCAAACGACATTTTTTACAGAGCTCCAACAAAACCGCGTAGAACTGCCAAAAGAAGGGATCGCATACTTAAATATCACGCAGACAAGCAATGCCAAAGTGCACTTTTTTGAAAACGGCTATATGATTGTGTCTCCTACAGCGCTTCTGTCCCGCCTTTACCAAGACGGCGCTTTTGAAAGTACCGCTGTTTGTCTCGATGTAGAAAACCATATTTTACAATTAAAGGAATGGAGCATGGCGAAAGCCCATTTGCAAAACGGAGACATTCTCAAAATAGACGTCGAACACACGGGGCTTTTTTTACAAAAATTCCACCTAGAACCCCCGCTTATCTATTCCCTCTCCAAATAGCCGTTTGTCCCTGAACGCTAAGCTACATTTTTTGCATAAAAAACGCCGCAGGAAAATTCCTACGGCGTTTTTTCCAGATTGGGGATGCAACGGGGCCGCGTCCCGTCTCCTTTGTGAAAAAGACAGGGAAGCCCACGAGGGGACGAAACGAGGGAGCGGAGCGCGCGCCATGTACCAAGAGAATCAGTCAAGGCGGAGGAGCC
Organism: uncultured Clostridia bacterium; assembly: GCA_938005345.1. GTDB lineage: Bacteria > Bacillota > Clostridia > RUG12999 > RUG12999 > JAAWTG01. The sequence continues at coordinate 384 of CALLNG010000209.1, read as the reverse complement.
ACAGGCTCCGGGGGACATGATTCGACGGTACATGGCTGGCAGTGACGCGGAGAGGATGGAACCTGCCAACGGTCAAAAAAAGGGGACGCGCTCCGTCCCCTTCATGAAACCTCACGTTCCCTCATATCAGCCACGCCGGAATAATTAGGACTTCTCTGCTCAGCGCCGACAGTTCTCCTTTCATGCACACCACCGCGCCCGTGCCGCGGGCAACGGTTGCCCTGTCCAGCGCTGAAAACGCCTTTACCATACCACTATTGGGTGAGGCCGACTTTTTAATCTCAAGCGGGTGCAGTTTTCCATCCGTTTCCATAATAACGTCAATTTCCCGCGCATCCTTATCGCGGTAATAATATAAGTACGGCTCCTGCCCGGCATTATAAT
>CALLNG010000208.1 GCA_938005345.1 uncultured Clostridia bacterium | reverse complement strand
CTGCTTTAATGCGTCATTCCTATTCTGCAGCAAATCTGTTTGCTTTGTCATTTCTCTCAGCAAGTCCAGTTCCGCTTTAGATTCAATACCCAAACCCGTCTCATGCAGCGAATTCACGCCGTCTGACAAAAACTTGATATAGCGCAGACAAGCAGGCAGTATCTGTTTGCTCACCATATCGTGCATTGTAACTGCTTCAATATGCATATTTTTTACATAACTCTCTGTCAATATCTCATAGCGTGCAAAGGCCTCATCGCGGCTGAGCACATGGTGTTGCTCAAACAGTTTTAGATTTTTCTCTTCCAAAAATGACGGCAACACATCCACAGTAGATTGCATACTGTATAAACCCCGTTTTTTTGCCTCTTCACTCCATTCCTCTGCATAGTTGTTTCCATTAAAGATAATACGTTTATGCTTTTGATAAATCGTTTTAATGGTTTCATGCACTGCTTCATCAAAATCTTTTGCTTTCTCTAAGTGGTCGGCAATTTGCCGTAAAGATTCCGCTACAATCGTATTAATCATATAATTGGGGCAAGCAATAGAATCCTGTGCGCCAACCATACGGAACTCAAATTTATTTGCCGTAAAAGCAAAGGGCGATGTCCGGTTTCGGTCTGTTGTATCTTTTTTCAATACTGGCAGTGTCGGAACGCCAATTCTCATTTTACCGCCCAAATGGCTATGTTTTTCCACCCCTGTTACCATTTCCTCCAAAATATCCGTCAACTGTTCTCCAAGGTACATCGATACTATAGCTGGAGGAGCTTCATCTCCACCTAAACGGTGGTCATTGGAATTAGATGCGATTGACAGCAACAGCAAATCTCCATACTCGTCCACTGCTTTAATAACCGCACTGAGAAACAGCAAAAACTGCATATTTTCTTCCGGCGTCTTTCCTGGTTCCAGCAGATTTTGTCCATCGTCTGTACTGAGTGACCAGTTGTTGTGTTTTCCGCTGCCATTAATTCCTGCAAACGGTTTTTCATGCAGCAAACATATCAAGTTATGATGCAGCGCTACCTTTTTCATAATCTCCATCGTCAATTGATTATGATCCGTTGCAATATTGGAGGAATTAAACACCGGGGCAAGTTCATGCTGTCCTGGCGCAACTTCATTATGTTTGGTTTTGGCAGAAATTCCTAGCTTCCAAAGTTCCAAATCCAACTCTTTCATATAGTTAGACACGCGCTCTTTGATGTTGCCATAGTAATGGTCATCCAGTTCCTGCCCCTTGGGCGCACTGGCGCCAAATAGGGTGCGGCCTGTGAAAATCAAGTCCTTGCGTTTTTTGTATGTATCTTTATCCACTAAAAAGTATTCCTGTTCTGGTCCCATATTGCTCAGCACACGTTTGACTTCAATATTTCCAAACAGACGCAAAATACGCAGCGCTTGTACATTTAACGCCTCCATGGAACGCAACAGCGGTGTTTTTTTGTCCAAAGCCTGTCCTGTATACGAACAAAAAGCAGTCGGGATATAAAGGGAATTATCTTTTACAAAGGCTGGAGACGTACAATCCCACGCTGTATAGCCGCGTGCCTCAAATGTCGCCCGCAGTCCACCAGATGGAAAAGATGACGCGTCAGACTCCCCTTTGAGCAATTCCTTACCAGAAAACTCCATGATGACTTTTCCTTCCGGCGTTGGAGAAATGAAAGAATCATGTTTTTCTGCCGTCACCCCTGTCATCGGCTGAAACCAATGTGTAAAGTGCGTTGCTCCCTTGCTGATTGCCCAATCTTTCATCGCATTTGCCACAGTCTCGGCTACATTTGGTTCCAGCGGCACGCCTTCGTCAATCGTCTTTTTTAAAGATTTATATACAGCCTTAGGCAGCCGTTCCCGCATGACAGCATCATTAAAGACATGGCTTCCATAAATTGCAGACAATGGTCCCTCCGGATATACACTATTTGTTTCCAATACAGACCTACCCCTTCCGCTTTCAATATTTTCTCATGTATTATTATACCTGGAATTTCGTGAATTTGCAAGTAGAAAGTAGCGGTATTCCAGCAGACTGATTTAGGCAAAGAAAACAAAAACACGACAAATTTTTTTGGGAGAGAAATCGAGGGTATCTGGAAGAAAAATACACTCTCAGGCTGGAAAAACGTGCTAATCTCCCCACATTGTAATTTTAATTGATTCACACGGGCTCAGGCAGTCTACACCATTTGCAATTCCCATTGCAAAGTGCTAAAATAAACGATACCATAAAAAAGGGGGAGAGCAATATGACCACGTTTCATTTTTTAATGGATTTGCTCAAGGGGTTCCGATTACGTTACTACACATCTATCTTACTTGGTATCTTGATTTCTTTTATCCCACTTGTCAACAATTATTTAGTCAAAATTATTGTAGATGATGTTATTGGCGCTGGCCTGAATCAAATCTTGCTGCCCATTTTAGCAGTTTTGTTCAGCATTTCCGTCATTCGAGTCGCCACCTGGTATTATATCCGTTACCAGTTGGAATACGTTGGGCAAAAAATCATGATGAACATCCGAACAGATGGATTCCGGAAAATTTTATCTCTGGATTTTGATTTTTTCGACAAAACGCGAACAGGCGACCTCATGACCCGGATGACAGCTGATTTGGACATGATTCGCCATTTCTTCTCTTATATCATCTATACTTTTGCGGAACAAGGTGTTATTTTTGTAGGCGCACTCATTTTTATGAGTACGGTAGGCGGCGTTAGCTTTTGGATTCTCATGCTTATCATATTCCCCGTTTTTGCCTATATGGCCATCAAATTGGCATTTGGCGTTAAAAAGCGTTTCACGCGGGTGCGAGAAATGCGCTCCCGGCTCAATACGGTAGCACAAGAAAATATAGAAGCAAACCGCGTGGTAAAAGCTTTTGTCCGCGAGGAATTTGAGAATGAAAAAATGGACCGTGCCAGCGAAGATTTTCGCCAAGCGCACTTCTCCGTCAACCGCCTGCAGCGGCGTTACATGCCATACCTCTCCAATCTGCAAACGCTGTTTACTATCTATAACATTGTAGTGTGCGGCATTTTGGTCATTCGCGGACAAATGTCTCTGGGCGATTTGGTCATGTTCAATGGTATGATATGGATGATTACGGGACCTCTCTCCCAGTGCGGCAATCTGCTAAATGATACGGCAAACTGTTTTGCATCGGCTGACAAAATACAGGAACTGCTAAATACCGACCCTGAAATTCAACAACCGCAGCATGCAACAAAAGAACGGATTCAAGGTAATTTTGATTTTATTAATGTCAGCTTCGGTTACGAAGAGGATGGTGCGGTTAAAAATATCAATTTTTCTGTAAAAAAAGGAGAAAAAATTGCGCTAATTGGTCCTACAGGATCCGGTAAATCTACCATTATCAATCTTATGAGCCGGTTTTATGATGTGAGCCACGGGGTTATTTTAGTGGATGGCGATGACATTAAAAATATTGACCTTGACGTGCTGCGTGGCAGCATCGCCGTGGCACAGCAGGATGTTTTCCTGTTTTCTGAAACGATTGCAGCAAACATTGCCTATGGCAAGACTGATGCTACAATGGATGATATCATAGAAGCGGCAAAGGCAGCAAAAGCCCATGAATTTATATCGGAACTGCCTGACGGCTACGATACCATTGTAGGAGAGCGCGGCATGGGGCTTTCCGGAGGACAAAAGCAACGACTTACCCTGGCACGCGCCCTTCTGAAAAAGCCATCTGTTCTGGTTCTTGATGACACCACCTCTGCCTTGGATGCCAAAACGGAAAAATATATTCAAGCCAGCCTTAATACCTTCTTTGCTGACAAAACCGTATTTATTATTTCCCAGCGTATTGCTTCAGTAAAAGACTGCGACCAAATCATCGTTTTGGACCGCGGACGTATTGTGGAACATGGAAAACACGAAGAACTGTTACAAAACCACGGATACTACTATGACGTCTTTCATCATCAATATGGCGATTTTCAAACCAGAGAAGTGTTAGGGGGGTGCTGACATATGCCAAAAGTAAATACATATTCACAGGATGAAGATTTAAAAGTTTCCCTCAATAAATCCCACCTTCAGACAGCCAAGCGATATTTGCTGCGATACAAAAAAGAATTTCTATTGACGCTCATCGTCCTGCTCATTTCCACCGTTGCCAACATGTCGCTTCCCTACATCGTTCAAATCGCGTTAGATGACATGATACCTAACGCCAATATTCGCGGTCTGCTGGTATTAGGCGGTATCTGCTTTGTCATTATGGTGCTGTCCATTTTTGCAATGCGCTTCCGCATGAAATACATGAACTATGTAGGGCATAGCATTATTTACGACCTGCGCAAGGACTTATTTGCCCATCTGCAAAAACTGCCCTTCACCTATTTTGATTCCCGTCCTCATGGGAAAATTTTGGTACGCGTAGTCAACTATGTTAACTCTCTGGCCGACATGTTCTCTAACGGTATTGTCAATGCGGTAATGGAAATGGTATCTCTATTTGTTATTGTCGGTTTTATGTTTGCCATTGACGTTCGTCTTACCGCCATTTCCCTAATTGGCTTCCCGTTGCTGGTTTTTATTATTGTAAAACTCCGCTCCATTCACCGCAAAGCATGGCAGTCCTATAGCGACAAAAACTCCAACCTGAATGCCTATCTGGCAGAGAGTATTAATGGCGTCCGCATTACACAAGCCTTTGTACGCGAACGTAAAAACAGCCGTATTTTTTCCCGCATCAGCGGTG
>CALLNG010000207.1 GCA_938005345.1 uncultured Clostridia bacterium | reverse complement strand
CCAGTATCGCGTGAATGCATGAAACGATCCATGAATATACAACTCCCCTCTACCGCTGCGCCGCTGTAGCCATATAGATTGTAGGATAGCGGTGTAGAATGATTTTTTCAAAGCAGAAATTTTACCGCTTACTCAATAAGCGGGGTATCCGCCACTTGTGGTTATTGCTTATCATATCATAAAAAATGGATTGCAATACCATAAAGATGACTAAAAAGAATTTTTTATAGGAAAATGCTGCTTAATGTGCCATAAAAGAGAAAAAACGGTGATTCTCAAAAAAAAGAAACCATTTCGCCTAGAATCCAGGTACAGCGGCATGGAGAAGCATAAAAAAAAGAACCCACCAGATTCAATCTGATGGGTTCTTATCTGATAAAGGCAAACCATTTGCTGCCTGCTAGGCTGCCTCATTTGCATATAACTGTAAATTAGCAGAATTAATACATGCCGCCCGGCATACCAGCAGCCGGAGCCGCGGCAGGTTCTTCCTTCGGAATATCTGTTACCAGGCTTTCCGTAGTCAATACCATGGAAACCACGCTTGCCGCGTTTTGCAGCGCGCTTCTGGTCACCTTGGTCGGATCCACAATACCGCTTTCGATCATGTTCACATATTCTTCTTTCAGTGCGTTAAAGCCTTTGCCAGTTTCCTTGCAGTTTTTGATATTTTCTACAATGACACTGCCTTCCAGGCCAGCATTTGCCGCAATTTGTTTCACTGGTTCTTCCAGCGCTTTGAGCACAATGGACGCACCGGTCTTTTCATCGCCGTCTAATTCGTTCATGCAGGCTTCTACGCTGTCCAGCGCATTGATGTACGCAGTACCGCCACCGGCAACAATTCCCTCTTCTACAGCAGCTTTTGTTGCAGCCAGTGCATCTTCAATACGCAGTTTCTTTTCTTTCATTTCGGTCTCGGTTGCAGCACCAACTTTAATCACCGCAACCCCGCCGGACAGTTTCGCCAGGCGTTCCTGCAATTTTTCTTTGTCAAATTCCGAAGTGGTTTCTTCAATCTGCGAACGAATCTGTGCAACGCGGTCGCGGATTGCATCAGCGCTACCTGCACCATCGACAATGATGGTGTTTTCTTTTTGCACTTTGACCTGTCTTGCACGGCCTAGCTGTTCCATTGTGGTCTCTTTTAAATCCAGGCCCAGTTCTTCTGTGATAACCTGGCCGCCCGTCAAAATTGCAATGTCTTCCAGCATTGCTTTTCTTCTGTCACCGAATCCCGGCGCTTTGACAGCAACGCAGGTGAAGGTACCACGCAGACGGTTCACCAGCAAGGTTGCCAGCGCTTCGCCTTCTACGTCTTCTGCAATGATAAGCAATTTTTTACCCTGCTGCACAATTTGTTCCAGCAACGGCAGAATATCTTGAATGTTGGAGATTTTTTTGTCGGTAATCAAAATGTACGCATCATCGAGAATGGCTTCCATTTTTTCCATATCCGTTGCCATGTAGGGGGAAATGTATCCTCTGTCAAACTGCATTCCCTCTACTACTTCGGAATAGGTTTCCGCTGTTTTGGATTCTTCTACTGTGATAACGCCATCGTTGGTCACTTTTTCCATTGCATCCGCAATCAGTTCTCCGACTGTTTCATCTGCAGCAGAAATTGCAGCAACGCGGGCGATGTCGTCTTTGCCCTGTACCTGGCGGCTGTTGCTTTCAATTGTTTTTACAGCGGTATCTACCGCTTTTGCCATACCCTTTTTCAAAATCATCGGGTTTGCACCAGCTGCAAGGTTTTTCAGCCCTTCCCGCACCAGCGCCTGCGCCAGCAGCGTAGCGGTAGTCGTACCGTCACCAGCGATATCGTTGGTTTTGGTTGCTACTTCTTTCACCAGCTGTGCACCCATGTTTTCAAACGGGTCTTCCAGTTCAATTTCTTTTGCAATCGTAACACCGTCATTGGTGATCAGCGGAGAACCAAATTTTTTGTCCAGTACGACATTGCGGCCCTTTGGTCCCAGTGTAATTTTTACGGTGTTTGCCAATGTATTGATTCCTTTTTCTAACGCTTTTCTAGCTTCTTCGCCATGTTTGATTTCTTTTGCCATTGGAAATCAGTCCTTTCTTTGTTCTATCGATTTCAGATTTTGTTCTATCTTATTCAACGATTGCCAGAATATCACTTTGGCGCAGAATCGTCAAATCTTCGCCGTCCAGTTTTACTTCTGTTCCGGCATATTTGCTCACGATGACTTTCTGTCCGACGGAAACTTCCATTTTGATTTCCTTTCCGTCTACTACGCCGCCTGGGCCAACCTCAACGATTTCCGCAATCTGCGGTTTTTCTTTTGCGCTGCCCGGCAATACAATGCCGCTTTTGGTAGTTTCTTCTGATTCGACCATTTTAATGACAACTCTGTCTGCCAACGGTTTGATTTTCATACAAGATTACCTCCTATTGCATCTCTATTGTTTCTCGATAAACGAAGTTGAAATTGTTAGCACTCATCATCAGGGAGTGCTAACACCTTGATTATTATATTACTCAAAATATGCCATTTCTTCAACTTTGAAAAAACGCGATTTTGGAGGATGAGAGTAAATTACTATGAAAATACTCCAAAAATCTCCAGTTTTCATATAATCATTCGCAGCGAGAGGAGGAGAAAGATTCCAGCGGAGAAAAAAGCATTTGGCAACGGCTGGAAAATTGACAAGATCAGCAAAACTTGCTATACTGGTGCACAAGGAAAGCGCCGCGCCAATTTGTAGAACTAACGATGTAGATTGCATAAGGGAAGAAGAGGATAGCGATGGAACAAAGAAGACAAGTAGAGGAGCAAGCAAAAGCAAAACTGCTGCTGGAGGAAATTGCCAGCGCCTATGCTTCCATTTGTGGGGACAATCTAGTGGGAGTATATGTACATGGGTCCTTGGCTTTTGGATGTTTTCACTGGGGCAGCAGCGACCTTGATTTCTTGGTTGTTACACAGGAGGAACCCAGACTACAAGAGAAAACGGCTATGATACAGAAGCTGCTTGAGCAGGAGAAGCAGGCGCCGCCCAAAGGATTTGAAATGAGCGTGGTGCTGCGGCGGTATTGTGACCCGTTTTGCTATCCTACCCCGTTTGTGCTGCATTATTCCCAGCGGCACCAGGCGGAATGCCAGTCCGATCCTGTGGCATATAGCGGCAGGATGCATGGAGAGGATTGGGATTTGGCGGCGCATTTCACCGTGGTTCACACTGTGGGCATGACGCTTTGGGGAGAGAAGAAAGAGACGGTGTTTGGCGCTGTACCGCCAAAGCAGTATTTGGACAGCATCCGGCGGGATATTACTGCGGCACAACAGGAGGTGGAGCAAAATCCGGTCTATGTTTTGCTCAATCTTTGCCGGGTACTTGCGTACCAGCAAACGGGAGCGGTGCTATCCAAGAAAGCGGGGGCGGTATGGGCGCTGCGGCAGATACCACAACACTACCGCCCTGTGGTACAGCACGCATTGCAATGCTATGAAAGCGGCGCGGTTTGCCGCATAGAAAAAAGGGCGCTGCGGGGAACCGCTGCCTATTTGTCGGCACAGGTGAACCAATAAAAACAGCCCGGCAGGGGGGGTGCACTGCTGGGCTGTTTTTATTGGTTTATAGCGCACTCCCCTTTTTAGGGACAAAAAAGGACTGCAAATCCACCTTTTCCAAGGTAAGAAGCTGCACTTTTTTATCAATTCCGCCGGCATAGCCCGTCAAGCTGCCATGTTGTCCCACAACGCGGTGACAGGGAATCATAATGGAAATGGGATTATGCGCCACCGCACCGCCCACTGCTTGGGCGGACATGGTCTCCAGTCCGCGCTGGCGGGCAATTTGTTTTGCAATATTGCCATAAGTCATGACGGTACCATAGGGAATTTGGCGCAGAATACCCCAAACCACCTGCCGGAAGGAAGAGCCCTGGGGAGCAAGCGGCGGCATAAACGCCGGGTTTTCCCCGCGGAAATAATAATCCAGCCAACGTTTGGTTTGGTCAAACACGGGAAGCGGCGTATCCACTGCTTCCTGGGACAGTATGGCTGCAAAGTATTTTTGACCATCAAACCATAGTCCGGTTAACCGCTCCCCATCGCTCGCTAGGGTAATGGGGCCAAGCGGTGAACGGTAAGAATTGGTATATTGCATGCGTCATCACCCTCCTAACAGAACAAAAGCAAGGGCAGCCGCCTGCCGGAACGGTAGCTTAAGCCAGTTCCAGCCCAACAGGGCAATGGTCGCTGCCCAGAACATCCGTATAAATCACAGCGTCCTTTAAGTGTTGCATATAGTCGCGGGACAGCAAAAAATAATCAATGCGCCATCCAGCGTTGGTCGCACGCGCATTGCGCAAGTAGGACCACCAGGTGTAAGCACCGGTTTTGTCGGGATACAGCGCGCGGTAGGAGTCCACAAACCCACTGCCCAGCAGCTCTGTCATTTTACCGCGTTCCTGGTCGGAAAATCCGGCATTGCCGCGGTTGGGCTTGGGATTTTTCAGATCAATTTCCTGATGGGCCACGTTCATGTCACCGCATACCACCACGGGTTTTTGTTTGTCCAGCCCGCACAGATAGTCCGCGAAGGCGTCCTCCCAGGTCATGCGGTAATCCAGTCGCGCCAGCTCATTCTGTGAATTCGGCGTATAGACGTCCACCATATAAAAATCTGCGAACTCCAGCGTGATCACGCGCCCTTCCTTATCGTGTTCCTCGATATCGATACCGTAACGCACGTCAATCGGCTCCTGCT
>CALLNG010000206.1 GCA_938005345.1 uncultured Clostridia bacterium | reverse complement strand
TGAAACTTGTGTTGGAGTACTATGAAAACTGTACGGCAGCACTGAAGGCGGGAGCAGATATTGAACAGCTGGTGCGACTGGAGGTGCGCGAACGTATTGGTCGTTTTAAATATGTAGAACAGCAAATGGTACGGGATGAATACGAAGCCATTACCAGGCAGTTAAATAATGAAATCAGCAGTGTGATACCAAAGGAGGGAAAAGCATAATGCCAAAAGAATATAGAACCATAGAAGAAGTGGCAGGCCCTCTGATGATGGTACGCGGTGTAGAAAAAGTTAGTTACGATGAACTGGGAGAAATTGAACTGGCAAACGGAGAAAAACGGCGCTGTAGAGTGCTGGAAGTGGACGGCGGCAATGCACTGGTACAGCTGTTTGAGAGTGCGACGGGCATCAACTTGGCAAGCAGCAAAGTACGCTTTTTGGGACGAAGCATGGAACTGGGTGTATCGGAAGACATGCTCAGCCGTGTGTTTGATGGACTAGGCCGTCCGCTGGACAATGGGCCGGAAATTTTGCCGGAAAAACGGCTTGATATCAATGGACTGCCTATGAATCCGGCGGCACGCAATTATCCGCAGGAATTTATCCAGACTGGCGTTTCTGCCATAGACGGGCTGAACACCTTAGTGCGGGGGCAGAAGCTGCCCATTTTTTCAGCAAGCGGGCTTCCACACGCACAGTTGGCGGCACAAATTGCACGGCAGGCGAAAGTACGTGGAACGGATGAACCGTTTGCCGTGGTGTTTGCGGCGATGGGTATCACGTTTGAAGAATCCAATTATTTTGTGCAAAGTTTTCAGGAAACAGGAGCAATCGACCGGACGGTGTTATTTATCAATTTGGCCAACGACCCGGCGGTGGAACGTATTGCCACACCGCGGATGGCACTGACAGCAGCGGAATACTTGGCATTTGACAAGGGCATGCATGTATTGGTGATTTTGACAGATATTACAAACTATGCCGATGCATTGCGGGAGGTATCGGCTGCGCGCAAAGAAGTGCCGGGCCGGCGCGGCTATCCTGGTTACATGTATACGGATTTGGCAGGGATATATGAACGTGCTGGGAGGCAAAAAGGTAAAAATGGAAGTATTACCATGATTCCGATTTTAACTATGCCCGAGGACGACAAGACGCATCCCATTCCGGACTTGACAGGATATATCACGGAAGGACAAATCATTTTGAGCAGGGAATTGTACCGGAAAAACGTGACGCCTCCGATTGATGTTTTACCTTCCTTATCGCGATTGAAAGATAAAGGAATTGGGAAAGGGAAAACCCGCGAGGATCATGCGGACACGATGAACCAACTGTTTGCTGCTTATGCGAGGGGCAAGGATGCCAAAGAATTGATGGTCATTTTAGGGGAAGCAGCATTAACGGACATGGACAAAGTATATGCCCAATTTGCGGATGCTTTCGAACGGGAATACGTTTCGCAGGGATATAACACCGACCGCAGCATTGAGGAAACCTTGGCGTTGGGATGGAAGCTGCTGTCTATTTTGCCCCGAAGCGAATTGAAACGCATTAAAGATGAATTTCTGGATCGTTATTATATAGAAAAATAACAGGGAGGGAAATCTATGGCTGGGGCGCGAGTGAATCCAACGCGCATGGAATTGACCAGGCTAAAAAAGAAATTGGTCACAGCGAGGCGCGGTCATAAATTGCTAAAGGATAAGAGAGATGAGCTAATGCGCCAGTTTTTGGAATTGGTACGGGAAAACCGGCGCCTACGTGAGAAGGTGGAAACAGGGATTCAGAAAGCAAACCAAAATTTTGTATTGGCAAGCGCGGTCATGGATGACGCGTCGCTAAAAACAGCGCTGCTTGCACCCAAACAATCTCTATCCGTGGAAATGGAAAAACAAAATGTAATGAGTGTAGAAATTCCACTGTTTCACTACACGACTAGGACACCGGATGAAAACGATATCTATTCCTATGGGTTTGCCTTTACATCAGGAGATTTGGACGATGCAGTGCGCTCGTTGTCCGAGATTTTTCCCGGTATGCTGCGTCTTGCGGAAGTCGAGAAGGCCTGTCAGCTCATGGCGGCTGAAATCGAAAAAACACGACGGCGTGTTAATGCATTGGAGCATGTTATGATTCCGGACTATCAAGAAAAAATCCGATATATTACCATGAAATTAGATGAAAATGAGCGTAGCACACAAATTCGTCTAATGAAAGTTAAGGACATGATGCTACAGGAAAATCGGGAACAATCTGACTTTTTTTCACCATCAAATGTTTAATCTGCCATTTTAAAGGAAAAGAGAAGGTTGACAGAACAAGGGAAACGTGCTATACTGAACGCGAAGAAAATAGGTTGGATGTGAACATGATGTATTTACGGTATGGAAAACTAACGAGGAAAAGCTGCTCCGGGCAAATGAATCAGATGAAGCGTTGCACGGAGCCTAATAGAGAAGCCAGGTGCTTCTAAATTCTTCATCGGCACAAAGAGGGAGAACATGGCGTAGGAGCGCGGTGTTCTAATTTGTTATGCCTTTTTTGCCGGGAGAATAGCATATATGCTGCCGCAGACACGTTTCGTCTGCGGCTTTTTTTGTTAGGAAGGCCGCGGCCTTCCTTTTTTATACCATATTTTAGCAAAATCCGCAGCGAAACAAGAGACACGAGGCAGAAGGAACGGCGAAAGGGCACAAAAAAATAGTGAAGTTAGAAAGAGGATATGGCAGATGAGTTTATTAAAAGTAGAACAGTTGACACAAGGATTTGGGGAACAGCAATTGTACCGGAATGTTTCTTTTGAAGTGTTTAAGGGAGAACATATCGGCATTGTTGGACAAAATGGAGCAGGGAAAAGTACCCTGATTCATATTTTGACAGGAGAACAGATTCCGGACAGTGGAGTGGTTGTATGGCAGAAAGGAATCCGGATAGGACAGTTGGACCAATATGCGCAGGTGGCGCAACAACAGTCTATGCTGGATTTTTTGAAGAGCGCTTTTGCTGCATACTATGAAATGGAACAAGAGATGCTTCGGTTCTACGGGCAAAGTGCACAGAACGGAAACGGCGCAATGCTCCAAAAGGCTGCACGGCTACAAGAACGGCTGCAAGCGCAGGATTTTTATGATATTGACCACAAGCTGCAGCGCGTTGCCGTGGGACTCGGGTTAGATGCTATTGGCCTAGAAAAACCAATGGGACAGCTATCCGGTGGACAACGGGCCAAGGCTATTTTAGCGAAAATTTTATTGGAGGAACCAGATGTGCTACTACTGGATGAACCCACCAATTTTTTAGATAAGGAACATGTGGGCTGGCTGGCGGACTGGTTGACAGGATTTCCCGGTGCTTTTCTCGTTGTTTCGCATGACGCTGCGTTTTTACAACGTATTGCAACAACGGTTTTAGACGTAGCCTATGGCAGTATTCAAAAATATTATGGAACGTATAACGAGTTTCTAAAGCAGAAAACATTTTTGCGGGAAGAATATATCCGTCAATACCGGGCACAGCAAAAGCATATTGAAAAGACAGAGGCATATATTAGAAAAAATAAAGCTGGTGTCAATGCCAAGATGGCACGTGGCAGACAGAAACAGCTAGACCGGCTGGAACGACTGGCCCCGCCAACGATTTCCGGAGCCATATCGTTTTCATTTATGGCCCTGGAACAGGCATCACAAATTGCACTGCAAGTAAAAGGGCTACAGGTGGGGTATGATGTTCCACTGTTGCCTGGTCTTAGCTTTACAATAGAACGGGGGCAAAAAATGGTGATTACCGGATTCAATGGGATTGGAAAATCAACATTGTTAAAAACATTAGTCGGGCAGCTGCCTCCGCTTGCAGGAAGTTTTTCCTTTGCGGAAGGAACACAGTTGGGATATTTTGCCCAGGATTTGACGTGGGAAACACCATCGTCCACACCGCTGGAACTACTGGCACAGCAATTCCCGCAAAAATCAACCAAGGAACTGCGGCGTGCACTTGCACAGTGCGGCATTACATCAGAACTGGTATCTCAAGCGGTTCAGCATCTCAGCGGAGGCGAACAATGTAAAGTCAAATTATGCATTATGATGCATAAGCCATATCACGTTTTGATTTTAGACGAACCCACTAACCATTTGGATCAGCAGGCAAAAGGGGAATTGCAACAGGCGCTTCGTTTGTTTCAAGGAAGTATTTTGTTGGTGAGC
>CALLNG010000205.1 GCA_938005345.1 uncultured Clostridia bacterium | reverse complement strand
CAAAATAGACGGGGTCGCGAAAGCCTGCCAGTTCGCTGATGGTGCGGACCGGTAAATCCTTCTGTCCTACAAGTAATTCTTTTGCTTTTTGTAGCCGGAGGTTGATCAGAAATGATATTGGTGTAATATCATACTCTTGGCGAAATAGTCGGCAAAGCTCATATTTGGAGCAGTGCGCCTGCTTTGCCATATCATCTAAGGACAAATCGCTGGCAAAATGTTCGCAAATCCAGGTGCGCAGTTCTTCCAGGCCGCTATTTTCTGTGGCGGTGGCACTTGCAAAACAGTCTGTCACCAAACGGTAAGTGAGTGCAGACAATTGAGGTGCGGCCATATTGGCAGCCGCGTTTTCTAGCAGAAATTGATGTTGTTGTCGCAGGATTGCTAATTGTTTAGGATGAAAAATATGAATAGGCTGCGCGTCAAAGTAGTGAAGCAGCGTGGTTGCAGCAGTTCCGTCAAAAGAAATCCAACGGGTAGTAAACGGGGCGCATACACTGCGGTAACGGTGGGGCGTTCCTTTTTGAAGCCACCAGCAGCAACCCTTAGGGAGTGAATGTACTTGCCCGCTCTTTGTGACCAATTCTCCTTTGCCGTGGGTAACAAAGAAAAATTGGTGATATACAAATCCTTCGGGACGAATAATGGTTTCCTGATCCTCTTGCCGGCCAATACCAGCGAGATATAAAGGCAATGTTTTATCTTGGGCAGTTAACATGGGAAAGACCATCATGAGACCTTCCTCCTTACGCAATATAATCCTATTTAGAACAATAATATCCTATTTACATGGGGATGCTTTCTATGGTATGATTGCAATATCATTATAGATGAAAATAATGGATAATGCAAGGGGGCAAGGTGATGAAAAAAAAGAATCCCATCATTTCTGGATATCCCCATATATTACATGGTGGGGACTATAATCCAGAGCAGTGGCGTGATACGCCGGAAATTTGGGAAGAAGATATGCGGCTGATGAAACTGGCAAACTGCAATAGTATGACGGTGG
>CALLNG010000204.1 GCA_938005345.1 uncultured Clostridia bacterium | reverse complement strand
TTGTATCGTTATATCTGTTTGCCAGGGGATCTATGCACAGGAACAAGCAGCGACTACCGTGGATACTGTTCAGGAAAATGGAGAATATGCATCCGGTGAAATCATTGTAAAATACAAATCAGCTGCTGGTATGTTGAGCGAAAATACACCTGTGCCGCAAAACGGTATATCCAATCAATCGGATATGGAGGTAGTGGAAACATTAGAGCAAGATGATACGGGGGTGCTGCAAGTACTGAAGGTCGAGAATGAGGACGTAACGAGTGTTGTGCAGGAATTGCAGCAAATGCCGGAGGTTGCCTATGCGGAGCCAAACTATAAAATAACGGTGGATAGTTTAGGTTATGATGAGGATTTTGCACAGCAATGGGGACTATCAAATGCAGAGGGGTACGATATCAACGTAGAAGAGGTTTGGGAGTCTGTTTATGGAAACGAATCTTTTATAAAAGATATCACAGTTGCGGTTTTAGATACTGGAACGGATATTTCCCATCCGGACCTACAGGAACATATTTTTATCAATACTGCGGAACAGACCGGAGAGGCGGGAGTAGACGATGACGGCAACGGGCTGGTGGATGATACGGCCGGATGGAATTTCATTGCACAATCTAATGATGTATATGAGAATAAGACTGACTCTATGGGATATGATGAGGACCAGCATGGGACGCATATAGCCGGCATTATTGCGGCGGAACTCAATGAGGATGGAATACAGGGGGTTGCTTATGAACACGTTAATATTTTGCCAATCAAATTTATTGCCGGCCATGATGGCGGATACTTATCCGATGCGTTGAAAGGGATTCGGTACGCGGAAGATATGGGGGCGTCTATTGTAAATTGCAGTTGGACTTGTACGGGAGAATCCATGGCGTTAAAAGAAGTGATGGAAAACAGTCAAATGTTGTTCGTTTGTTCGGCTGGTAATGATAACGAAAGCGCTAACCAGTATTCTCCGGCCTGTTTTGGGGAAGAATTGGATAATGTCATTACCGTGTTAGCTTTAGACCAAACTGGAGAACGCGCAGAATTCAGTAATTATGCGAACTATACGGTTGGTGCACCAGGAGTAGATATTTGGAGTACGCTTCCGGGCGGACTCTATGGCAATATGAGCGGGACCTCCATGGCAGCGCCGTTTGTTGCCGGGACAGCGGCACTGATTCGATTATCTAACGGACGGCTGAAAGCAGAAAATATAAAAAATTCCCTTCTACTCGGATATGATGAAATAATAACTGGTGATTATTATTGTAAACTGGATGCCCATGCGGCATTTTTAGAAAAGGGATCCTCTTCTGCAGAAGAACTGAAGATAACCGGTGTGCCTCAATATGGAGGAACCTTTTTTGTTTCGGACAATCTAGTCTGTGCGCTGCATGGGTATAATCAAGATGGCTATGTCACGGACATTAAGGTATATGATCCCTCGCTGCAGCAATGGACCTCTTATCCGATTCCAAGCGGGCAAGAACGGGTTTTTTCTTCGTACAGTACAGACTATAATATGCTCTATATTATAGGTGGAAGAAATAGCACCGGTACATTAGAAGATTACAAAAATTACTATCCGCCTGATATCTATAGAAGCAATTATACTGGTTATTATAAGGAACCAGTGAGTGGGGCAGCATTTGCTATAGCGAACGAGAGTCCTTATTATAGTTACTTTTATATTTGTGGTGGTGTAACAGATGGAGAATATAAGGAGTCAATCTGGTGGGATTATGACTGTTCACGCCCTACAGGGTACATGTACATTGAAATGCCGGAAAAACGCGGATATGGCTGCGCGGAATTTATAGACGGAAACCTTTATGTTTTTGGCGGTTCGAATGAAACCGGCTGCTTGGATACAACCTACAAATACGATATTGAAGCGAAAACGTGGACACAGTGCGCCAACACCAATGGATATCACAATAATG
>CALLNG010000203.1 GCA_938005345.1 uncultured Clostridia bacterium | reverse complement strand
CCGGCCTGGTTTTTCACGAAGGTTGCATATTGAGCGCTCGTCACATTGCTGGCATTATAGGAATACCAGCCATCCTGCAGGCTGCTTTCCATCACATCATCCGTCTGTACCGGAATAACTTGAATATTTGCCGTATCGGCAAAATTTGTCCGCACTGCGCCGGTTTCCTCATCAATGGTCAAATTGGCAGTGGGCAGAAAGTGCCAGCCCTGCGAATACTTATTCACTGTGTCATCCTGCGGTTTCAAATAATCCGTCACAATCGCATAACCTGGGCGTATGAACAGAATAGAACGGTCATAATCCACATTAACCAGCTGCTCATCGTTCATAACGACATCCAAATAGTTTGGGGTATTCAAGTATACAAAATCATAGGCATCATTAAGTTCTGATTCCACGATTGAGCCCACCGTAGCACCCGAAGGAAGCTGGAGCGTTTCTCCGACCGGCCCCTCTACAGTTCTTGGCGTTGTGCCCGACGTTTTTGCCTTTGGAGAGGTATCATTGATTTCCACCATATTGTGCGCGCGGGCGGAAAACAGCCAGTACTGGTAGGGATTTGTGGTTTTCAGGTACCGGGGGTCCACCAGCAAGTATTGGCCGTAAGCAAACATATTGAGTCCCATATCATCCCAATGCGCATGGCCGCCCAATCCGCCGTCCACATTTGTTTCAATATAGGTATCTTTTGCTTTCCAGCCGCTCCGCAGAATTATCTTTCCGCCGACCGGGTATAACACAGATGTATAGTCCGGCGCGATTCCTTCTGTGCCGCCGGAAACCGCCCATTGCAGCAGTGGATCGTCTACATAGGTGTTTACCGTATTGATTCTGCTTAAATAACTGGTTGTATAGGCACTTGCATCGCCATGTTGGAAATCCACAAAATTTGGTCCGCTCGCATTGACCAAATACCTGGCAAGCGCCGCCGCCAGCGTTTGCAGGTTAGGCGGCAAGGTAAAATCCGTCCAGCCTATTGCGGCCGCATCTGTCGTTTGTTTCATCGCCTGCACAATATTTTCCCCGACATATTCCAAAGAGGCCTCTGTGCCACTCCCATCGGCATAGAGCACATTCCCCAAAATGACTTCACAGCGGTAACCCGCTACGTTGATCCAGCCGCCGCGCCCTCCTTCTTCTTCTGTTGCGCCCTCCTCAAGCGGTTCGGACGCATCATACAGTTCACTGAAGTTCATCGCCAAAGCATTGAGCCCTGCTGTTTCCCAAGAACCCCAGTTGGAGGTACGCGAGGTATCATTCCAGCATTCCACGAGTGCCTCGCCCATTCCCCAAGCAAATTTGAGCAGCGGTGTGAACACCTCTTTGGTCATAAATTCGCTGTCTATAAAATAGGCAATGTTATCTACCAATGCCGAGGCACGGACGCCAACGTCCAAATTTTTTCGATATCCGGGATCATGTCCCTTTTTCTGGTAGAAATCCAGCCAAACCCGCAGTGCGTGGTAGGCATATACTTCATCGTCCGTAGAATAATAGGATTGGTACAGCAACGAATGGTTCCCAAAACGGTTTATATCTTCTTCAAAACGGCTTCCGGCACCGCTGGGCTGCACCCACTTGGGGCCAGATTCTCCATCATAAGAAAAAATCAAATGCTGCAAGCTGTCCCAGGTTACCGATTCTTCATACCAAGTCGGATTGCTGTTGGTAAACAGCACAACCTCCTTCCCCTCCGGATTGGTGCTGCAGCCATAGAGGTACAAACGCGCTTCTGTGATTTCATCTCCCGCCGTGATTTCAGAAAAATCAAAGTTCATATAGATCCGTTTGGTATCAGAGTTGACAGGTTCTGCTTCTCCGATTGCCGCTTCCTGCACGGAAATGGTCGTTTCATTTTTATAGTTTGTGGCGGCGTTTGCCCCTGCCGAAATCATGACGTCCTTTGTCGGATAAAACGTTTTGTTGATACCGTT
>CALLNG010000202.1 GCA_938005345.1 uncultured Clostridia bacterium | reverse complement strand
GTCCAAAGGATCACTGGTGGAAAGCACGCCGCTATTGACAGGAGACGTCTCCAACCTGAAAAATGATTCAGAGGTGGATCCGGGTAAACCAACCGTTTGGATTGATAAGGTATCCGAGCTGACGCGCGACGTCATGAAAGTGACAGGCCTGCGGGAAGGGGTTACGGAAAAAGACCAGGCGCACTATTTCCTGGGCGCGGCTCCGGTGGTAGACAGCGTGCAGGTAGCAGAGCTGGAGCAGCTCAAGGCAGCGCTGGCAAATGAAGATATCAAAACTATCCATTTGACGGCGGACATTTCCTGTGATGAAACCCTGGAGATTTCCAGAGCGGTTTCCATCTTCGGACAGGACAGTGTAAGAACCTTGTCTTTTGAAAAGAAAAACGGGATTCAGCTGGTCAATGCAGGTGACGTGCGGCTGGAAAACGTGAAAGTGGAAGTGACAGGCCAGGAAATGGGCTGGCAGGGCCTCTATGCGCTGCAAGCATATGGCGCGACGAATGCGGCGCTTAAAGATGTAGCCTTGACGGGCGCAGACGCGGGACTGTTGGTCAACGGCGCACAGGTAACACTGGAAGGCGTGGTAGATGTAAGCGGCAACGAATTTGGCGGTATTGAAGTAGCCAAAGGCGTAGATGTGCAAAGCACACCGCTTTTGAGTGGCACGGCGGCAAATCTGAAAAATGATTCCGAACAGAATCCAGACAAACCCACGGTTTGGATTGACAAAGTGTCCGAATTGACCAACGCAGTGGTACAGGTTTCCGGTTTGCACGAGACAGCGGCGTCCGGAAAAGACCAGGCGCACTTCTTCCTTCAGGAAGGACTGCTGCCGTAAAAACGAACCCAGCAAATGCAGCCATACGGCGCTTGATATAGATAAACCGGACGGAGGGACTTGGCCCTCCGTCCGGTTTCCTTTTTGATTCAGTTTCTTACACCTGTCCCAATGTCATGGCGGCATAATGCTGCGCGATACGTTCCACCGTTTCCTCGATAGGGATCGTGGTGTCAAGTGGCAAAACGGGGCAGGGCAGCGTGCGGCCCCACTGTTCGATTGCTGCAAGCGAACGGTTTGCGGCAAATTGTACAAAACTCTGTTGCTGTTCGTACATATCGCCGCCGGGACGAACCCGCGCGCCATATTGATGAAATGTCCGCTGCGCAATGCGTTGTAGGCGGAGTTCGAGCGGTGCCCAGAGATAGGCCGCGAGCCGAAATTGTGAGACTAGAGCAGCGTCCCAATTGCCTTTGACAGCGGACAGAACAAAGCCGCGGCACTGCTGGATATCCGCGTGCATCAGCCGCAGGCAATCCTCATGGGAACGCTGTCTGGTGTAGGGACGGGCAGCGGGCAGGAAGACATAATCCTCAATGTCCATATACTTCCAGTCTAGTTTTTGTGCCAGTGCCCTGCCAATGGTGGATTTTCCGCTGCCATTTGCGCCGAAAATCAAAATTCCGTCCGGCATAGTTTCACCTGCCTTTCATTGTTGCATGGGGACGTAGGGGTTGGCGGCAGCTAGCGGGGTATCTATTCCGGTGCTTCGGCCCAACCCGGCATACCGGAAAGCGGTGCCGGGTCAGCATGCGGCATTATTGGCCGTTGTCAAATGTTGCCGATACCTGCTTGAGCTGCTCAATGATGTGAATGTGCTGGGGACAGCTGCGTTCACACCGCCCGCAGGCGATACAGTCGCCGGCACGCCCGTACTTTTCCGAATAATTGCGATAGTATACGCGCTGGGTAGAAAATCCGGCATTGGCAGATTGTTTTTCGGCATTGTACAGAGCAAAATAATCGGGAATGGGGATGTGCTTGGGACATCCGTCCACACAGTAACGGCAGGCGGTGCAGGGGACGGCAATGGCCTGCTGAATGATGGACACCGTATGTTGCAGCACCTCCTGCTCCTGCGGGGTGAGCGGTTGGAAATCTTTCATGTACTGCGTGTTATCGGCTAACTGCTGGGGCGTGGACATACCGCTGAGCACTACCATAACATGTTCCAGGCTTGCGGCAAAGCGGATGGCCCAGGATGCCGCCGACATGTCCGGGTTGGCTTCATGCAGCAGCGCGGCGGCTTCAGACGGCAGGTTTGCCAGCGTACCGCCTTTGACCGGTTCCATAACTACCACAGGTTTGCCGTGCCGGACTGCGGTTTCATAGCACTTGCGCGATTGAATGCTTTCATTGTCCCAGTCCAGGTAGTTGAGCTGTAACTGGACGAAATCCACTTCTGGATGCGCGCTTAAAATATCTTCCAGCAGCGCGGCACTGTCGTGGAAGGAAAATCCGATGTGCCGGATTTTGCCCGCTTCCTTCATGGATTGGATAAATGCAAAACTGTCCAGCCGGTTTGCGATTTGCAAATGCGCGGTGTTGAGGTTGTGCAGCAGATAATAGTCGAAATAATCAACGCCGCATTTTTCCAGCTGTTCCTGAAAAATGCGCGGCTGGTCCTCCGCAGTTTTGAGAAACATGGTGGGCAGCTTGTCTGCCACCGTAAACGAATCGCGCGCATGGCGCTTGACCAACGCTTCACGCAGTGCCACTTCACTTTTGAATTCGTGGTACATGTACGCCGTATCAAAATAGGTGAATCCCTGCGCCAAAAAGTGGTCTACCATGGAACAGACCTGTTCCAGGTCAATACTCGCTTCGTTGTCCGCCTCCAGCAACGGTAGCCGCATCATCCCAAATCCTAACTTTTTCATGCACTCATCTCCTTTTATTTGTCTACTTACCAGTATATCATGTGGAGTGCACTCCATGTCAATAGTAAAACAGTATTTTTTTCTGTACAGCGGGAAAAAAGTGCTTGACATGGAGTGGGCTCTAAGGTGTATACTGGAGGTAAGAGTGAGAACTTGCATTTTGCCGCAATGGTTAGCGGGCGGCGCAAAACCAGCGGCACAACCGCTGAAACCGCCAAAAGCGGTATAAAGGAGGAATGGTGGTATGCAATACCGGGAACTGGGGAAAACGGGTATTCAAGTGAGTGAAATCGGCATGGGGTGCGAGGGATTTTCCGGCAAAACACAGGAGGAATGTCAGGAGTTGATGGACGCTTGTTTTGCTGCGGGTGTCAACTGTATGGATTTGTACGCACCTGATCCACAGCTGCGCAGCAACATTGGACAGGCGCTGCAAGGGCGGCGGGAGCAATTCGTGCTACAGGCGCATTTGTGTACTGAATGGAAAAATGGGCAGTATCAGCGTACCCGCGCAATTGAAGCGGTGCGTGCAAGTTTTGATGATTTGCTGGCCCGCTTGCAGACGGATTATGTGGACATTGGGATGATTCATTATGTGGATTCGCTGGAGGATTGGCACCAGGTGGAGCAAGGCCCGGTTATGGCGTACGCCCAGGAATGCAAACGCAGCGGCAAAATCCGGCATATCGGCATGAGCAGCCACAATCCACAAGTGGCATTGCAGGCGGTGGACAGCGGCAAAATCGAAGTGCTGATGTTCAGCGTGAATCCGTGCTATGATTTGCTGCCAGGAGATGAAGACTGCGAAAAACTATGGGACAGCAGCAGCTACCGCGCGCCGCTGCTGAATTTGGATCCGCAGCGTGAGGCGCTCTATGAGGCCTGTCAGCGCAGGGGTGTAGGTATCACGGTGATGAAGGTGTTTGGCGGCGGCGACCTTTTGACTGACCAATCTCCCGCCGGCAGGGCGCTCACACCTTGCCAGAGCCTGCATTATGCCCTAACGCGGCCCGCAGTGGCGGCCGTTATGGTGGGCGCGCATAGCGTGGCACAGCTTGAGTCCAGCGTAGCCTATGAATCGGCGGACGAGGCGGAGCGGGACTATGCGGCGGCGTTTGCGGCGCTGCCAAAAATGAGT
>CALLNG010000201.1 GCA_938005345.1 uncultured Clostridia bacterium | reverse complement strand
GGTCCAAACATGGAACTGCCCCCCGTCTGATAATTACAGCATTTGAAGCTGATGGAGTCGACATGAAACTGTTGGAACAAGGTATCTTTCAAGTACCGCATCAGCAACAAAAATGGTTGGAGGCAGCGGTAAAAGAAGCGGAAAAGAATTATGACGGCTATCAGATACGGGCCAAATCACAGGATTGGCGCGCCGCGCAAATGATGCGGTTGTATTTGGAACTGTTTTTACAGTATTGCGTGCGGTCTGGAAGACAAAAAACAGTACGAAGCTCCGCCGCAGGTGCAGTAATTTATCGCAGCGCTGCGGAATACTTAAAAGATCATGTACGGGAAAGGGTGACTGTCGAAGAAGTGGCAGTCCATTGCCATACAAGCATTAGCAATTTAAAGAAAGTGTTTCACTTTTACACGGGAGAAGGTATCATCCGGTATTTTAACCGGATAAAAATTTTGGAGGCAGAGCGGCTCATAAGACACGGGCATTCTATGCAAGAAATTAGTGATGAGCTCTCTTATGCAACGCAGAATTACTTTACAACCGCATTTAAACGAGAAAAGGGAGTGACACCGACAGAATATAAGAGAATGCAAGAAACATAAACTAATACAACTCAGAACGGATTCGAGGAAAAGCATTTCGTGTGATAGTCATGACTGTTATGCTATTCCTCGTTCAATTTATATGGTTCATTTTGATGATTCTTTTTTATATTTTTTCTTTCCAATACAGGAAAGTATGCCAGTACGGATATGCTGCGCGACAAAAAATAGATGCTTATCTCAGTACACATCTTTTACATTGCGCCCGTACCTATGGTTTTGGTTTTCAATATATGTATTACACTATTACTTCTCTATGACACACACGACCATCTTCACCAGCATTTCCCGCAGAAGTGGTAACCGGCACAAGTGCCGGAATATACCCCGCAGCGGTTCATGATGATAGTAAGCAGGCGTAATCTGCTCAGTTCTCAAAATTTTCTCAAATCGTTTGATTGTCATGTGGTTAATATAAGAAAAATACTCTGAACCGTCCTTCCGCTTTGATATTCGGAAGCCAATGCGCTCTTGTCCGTCCAAGCACGTTTTTGCCAGCGCCTTATATGCCTCCACTAGAACCTTCTCTGGAAAAAACAAATGGACCCATGGAATGTAGATCAAGTCGCTCAAATGCGCGCCAAACGGGTGATGATACGGCGGGAAGTTCACATATAGCCGTCCGCCTGGCCGTAGCACACGCAGGCACTCGCGCAAAACAGCCTTCGGCTGGCTGACATGCTCCATAGCATCATTCATAATGATTCTATCGATGCTGTCATCTGCAAATGGCAGATGTGCCGCGTCGGCACATATAAACTCAAAGTGGTCAGACAGGCCCAGATCTGAAGCAAGTTTATTCGCCTCTGTCCGGTACTTATTTAATATTTCCACACCATACACTTTTGCTGCACCGTTTGCGGCGTAGTAGAGTGACTTGCCTGCTGCACCGCAGCCAATGTCAGCCACCGTTTGACCAGCAAACATCTCCTTCAAACTGTACTTTTTGAGATAAAACTGAATCGTGTCCGTACCCTTTTCGTATTGCCACATGGCGTAAGACTTTATACCCTCACACTGCAGGTTGAATGGGTGAACCGGCGCTTGAAACAACTGATTCAACATCAGCAAGACCTTTGTTCGCAACATCATTTGCACCATTTCCAACTCCTCTAATAACCGTTTCTAAAATTTTATATACTTAATTTAAGTACATTTTTCACATTTTACCATAGAAAAGGTGTATTGTCAACTTAAAATAAGTACAAAATGAGTACATATGGAGGAATGGAGAATATGAAAAGCAAACACTTGGGGATTCATGTGGAGCAGGAACTGCATGCAAAATTAAAATATATCGCCCGCTATGAGGGACGCTCCATGAACGGGCAGGTCATCTATCTTGTGCAGAAATGTATCCGTGAATTTGAAGAATCAAATGGGAAAATAACAGCAGATGATTTAAATGAATTAGAATAATTTGCAAGTAATAAATTAACTATGGAACGGTACAGCTGTGCTGTAGTATCGTTCTATATTTTGGAGAAACGTTCTTTTTCTGATGAAATGTAGCAACCAATCATGTATATTTTTCGCTGATTTTTGCCATACTACCTTCAGCTTACATGTTTGGAGGTGAGACAATGAAAAACAATAACCGTAATCAAAACAATCAAAACCAGAACAACAATAATAATTTCTCAAACAACAACAATAACAACAATCAAAACAACCAGAACCAAAACAACAACAACAATCAGAACAACAACAATAATTTCTGCGACCAGAAATAAGTGGTTGGATTGTAAGAAAGACGCTCCGGAGGACAGGACATCACTGCCTTTTGGAGCGTTTTTTCATGGAACAAAGAAGCAGAAAGAAGAAGGTTTAGAAATTTTTCATAAATATGACATTTTGATTTGACACTGGGAATTTAGTATACTGGATAGTGAGAGTGAAAAAGGAGGGACAGGCAATGAAGAGGCACACAAAAGGCGGAAATCTTAAATTGTTTATGCAATGGATTTTTTCGTATATTGTGGTTTTATTGATTCCGATGATTGCATGTTCCTTTAATATATGGTGTATCCTCGGACGCATTAAAAAAAGACCCGCACCGGTAACAAGACCGATACGGGGAAGACTGATACGAACTCCATTATAGGGTATTTCCCAAAAGCTGTCAAGAGAAAACGCTATGTTGACATGAAAATGTAAAATAACAGAAAGAAAACAGAAAACTAGACATTTCATAAAGGTAGGGAACATTACCAATGGGATAAAATCAATTGATTAGAGAAACTATTGCCAATACTGAACGTATCAAGAAAGGAAAGCAGCATTTCACACAACAGGCGGATATATTTTGACATTTTCCGTTTCTTATGGTATCATTAACTTAGTGTTGTTTGGGGGAAATAGCAACAATGTGATGAGTATAAAGATACTGAAGTAGAAATGAGGCAGTACGTATGAAAATGAAAAAAATCTATCATTCCTGGATGGCCTCGTATTTGATTATCATATGTGTAGCATTTTTATGTAGT
>CALLNG010000200.1 GCA_938005345.1 uncultured Clostridia bacterium | reverse complement strand
AGCGCCAGGTCGACGATCCGCTTGGACTTTTCGATTTTGCCCGGGTTCTCATCCGCGCGGGTGAACCCATGACCCCCGAGGTCGCCGCACAAGGCGGAAACCGCCAGACCGTAACGGGACAGCAGCGCCTTTTTCTCCGCGATCTGCGCGGGCGTCAGGTTTTCAGGCGCCATTTCGCCGCTCACGGCGTAAAGCTGGACACCGTCCGCGCCCATGTCGGCGCAGGTTTTCAGGCTTTCTTCAAAGGGAAGGCGGAGCCAGTCGGCGATGATGCCGATCGAAAATTCGCTCATGTGGTTAACCCCTTTCTCAAATTGCGGATTAGGAGATCGCCGGTACATCCACCCATACGCCGGGCTTTTGAATGGCCTCGAGGCCTGCGCCCCGCACCGCCATAATGGCGAGGGTCTGATCGTGGGGAACGTGGATCTCGCCGGTGCGGAGGAACGCCACCAATTCCACGATGAAGTTGTGGAAGAAGTCGGATTCCACCTTGACGAGGGTGTTTTCCGCCTTGCCCGCGATGTTCATCATGAAGGGCGACCCCTTGGCATAGCCGGTCAGGGTGGCGGTCCGTCCGTCCTCGAACGCGATGACGACGGTGTACCAGTTTTCACCCGGCAGATACATCACCCGGACGGGATGGGACTTGATCAGCATCATGATCGGCTCTAGCTGATGGATGGAATAGGTGTCGAAATCATTAGGCCCCCAGGAACACAGCGAGGTAATCGATGCCGAGTCGATATCCTTGTACTCATCCGCGAAGCGCAGGGCAGAGGTGGAGTAGCAGGGGGTACCGCTCTGTTCCGCGATATCGAAGATCCGCCGGGCGGTGGGGTAATCCGGAGCGAAGGTTTTGTCCACATAGCACCGCTTGCCCGAACGCAGCGGGATTTGGCAGAGTTCCTCGTGCATCTCGCAGTTGTCAGGGGAAAGGACGATGACCGCGTCGCTCTTCGCGGTGAGTTCCTCGATGGTCGCAACCCGTTCGATGCCGTATTTGGCACACCATTCATCGGTGGTCATGCCGCCGATGGGGCTGTCGATATGGCCGTAAGCGTACGCGACCTCCATCTCGCCGCCCGATACCTCTTTGATGAGCGCGGGATAATTGTTGGCGTGCCATTCATCGAGATAATAATCTACGAATCCGATTTTCACAATGGTCTCTCCTCTCCGATCAGTCCATGACCACTTCACGGTGCGCATCGGCAGAGTCGTAGATCGCCTGCATCATTTTGGCGGTGATGACGACGGTGTCGATGTGGGACGGAAGCTTTTTGCCGGTCTTGATGCAGTCCACGAACGCGTTGATCTCGTTTTCAAAGTGGTTGTTCATCTTAAAGACAGGCTTGTATTCCACCAGGGCGCCGTGCTCGGCGGTGTAGACGGTGAAATCCTGGCCGTACTGAAGGCGGATCCCCGCCTTGTCGCCCATGAAATCGATATACATCTCATTTTGCCCGATATTCTGCGCCCAAGCGCCGTTCAGGGTGATAACCGGGCCGGCGGTGCGGATGAGGGCGGTGACGGAGTCGTCCACGTCATAGGTGCCGCTGTAATCCGGGGGACCCGCCCACATGTCGGTATAGGCATAGTCCTTCATATCTTTGCCGAGGCGGCAGAAGGTCTCGCCGCTGACCGTGACCGGTTTGGGATCGCCGCAGCAGTACATGACGATGTCGAGGAAATGCACGCCCCAGTCGATCAATGCACCGCCGCCGGCAATTTCCTTTGTCGTAAAGGCGCCGCCAAGCCCAGGGATAGAACGATGGGATCGGAAACTCACATAAATGTTATAAATCTCTCCAAGTTCACCTGCATCTATTATTTGCTTGATTTTTCTAACGCTTTCATTAAACCTGTTCACTACGCCAATATTTAAAATTCTACCCGTTTTATGCTGTGCCTCCTGCATTTTTAAAGCTTCAGAATAGGTTCTTGCCGCAGGTTTTTCACAAAGGACGTCTTTCCCATGTTCTAAAGCGGCAATTGCGATCTCACTATGACAGACATTTGGTGTACAAATAGAAATCGCCTTTACTTCAGGATCATCAATCGCATCCATATAATTTGTAATAGCTTTTCCGCATCCATATGTTTTGACAGCGCTTTCTGCTTTCTCTTTGATAATGTCGCAAAAATATTTAATTTCCGCTTTCTGATTCTTCATGTATGCTGGTATATGTTGTGAATTTGCGATTGATCCGCACCCAATAATTGCAATTTTCATTATGGCTCCTTCTTTCCTTTTTTTACATTTTATCAAAAGCCAGCAAAATAAGCAAGATGAATTGTTGCTTAATTACCATCTAAAATTTGCCGTTTTATTATGGTTGAAATAACTTTTATAACAATCACCAATTTTGATGGCATGTAAGGATGTTATCCACCGTTCTTTTGTGTTTATAAATCTTCTCTCATTACTATGAGGTTTCCTTCCATATCAGTAAAATTTTTAGCTATTAACAACACCACCTCGAACAATGTGGGGTCCTCCTCTCGCCCTGTTACTAAATATTGACTATCCCTGTAAGTTATGGTATAATACAAAAAAGATAAGATATTGCATTGGATGCAGACAGCAATATAACGACCAGTGCTGTCTGGTTCACATTGAGGAAACACTTCTCCAATATGAATTGAAACATACGCGGTTCTGGATGCTACAGGGTTATTTCCTACCTACCGTGAGGGAGACGGCCCATTTGACGGAATAGTTTGCGTAATGCATCAGTTATCCTAGCCCGGAGCCTTTCGTCTTTTGGTAGCATTTGGTTTGAGGCGGAACAATGATGCCAAAAAGATACCGGGCCGTTGGGCTTTATTTCACTTAATAAAAGAAAAGAGGAGGAGGAGGCTATGAACAGAAAAGTATTATCCCTGCTGGTTGCTATGGTAACGGCGATGACTTCTTTTGCCCCTGCCCTGGCACAGACAAGCTACACCGATGTAGCAGATAGCGCACCATACGCTGAAGCGGTAGAATACTGCTTGGAAAACGGCCTAATGGTGGGGACATCTGACACCGAATTTTCACCTGACGAAAGCACTTCCAGAGCAATGCTTGTCACCATCCTTTACCGCAACGCAGGACTGCCGCAAGCAAGCGGTTCGATTACCTTTACCGATGTACCAGAGGGCACGTGGTATTATGATGCCATCCGTTGGGCAGCGAATACGGGGCTAGTGAACGGGTATAATGCGGAAAGCTTTGGCCCGGATGACACGCTCCAGCGCGAACAAATTTTATCGATTTTATGGAGGGCAGACGGTGAAACTCAGGTCAGCAGCGCCGAATTGCCTTATACGGACAGCAGTTCCATATCCGCCTTTGCGAACGAAGCTGTCAATTGGGCCTACACGAATGGAATGATTGACGATGAGAGCGCTACGCTGCGCCCACAAGGAGAGGTACCCCGTGCAGACATGGCGGTACTGTTATACCGGTACTTGACGCTGCCGAAAGAAACACCTGCGCCAACGCCGACAGAATCGCCGAATGGGCCGCAGGAAACCGTTGCGCCAACGCCGGCGCCAAACGATTCTGTAGAAGATGGTATTTCCATAACAGACCTTTCCGACGCAGACCTTGAAATGTTGAAATCACAAGCAGAAGTCATCCGTTATGATTTTGAGCAGTCTACGATGCCGGCATATGTATTTGATAACAGCAATGACATCTATGATATGATGAAAAATGATGGCGAAAGTTTCGTCCAGGAGATTAAGCACGTATGGGATAAAACAGTATCTACCATCATTATTCGAATACTGCTGGAGTCAGATACGAATTATACTGTTGGAGAAGATTTCGTAAACAAGGCGGAAACTGCCGACAGCATTGAAACAATATACGGAGATACTTATGAAAAAGCCGGACTGCGTTTCGACGATCTGATGGAGGGCGTCACCATCGTTGAAGATCAAGAGACCGGAGATTATATCACGGTGATTGAATTTAAGAACGCAGATAGTCTGGTGCAGTGCAAATATTTATCTATTGTGGCGGCGCAAGATAACGCGCCGAGATATTTTACAGCAGAAAACGATATTTTGGATGCAGAAAATTGGTATTTCTGTGAGGTTACAAAAGACGGACGTAAAACAGCAGGAATATTTGGGAAAAGCGATCAAGATTTTGATACCTTTGTGGACTTCTCGTTAACTTATTATAATGTGGAGCAATAATCAGGCCACAAAGGAAAAAAGCGGAGGAAATCCTCCGCTTTTTTCCTTTCCTTTGGAGAATAGGACGCTACAACTAACTGCTATCGAACCGGTTGTGTTAACCGTTTCTATGGCGGCAGTTCAGTAAAAAGACCGATGGAATTTACAGCCACCAAATGAATGGGAACACGAATATCATAGCAACTATAATCATAGCAACTATAATCATAGCAACTATAATTGAGAATATTTTTGAAATCTTATTAAAATAAATGAGTTATTAAAATTAAAAAGCCGCCAATCTCTATGGATAAAACGGCTTTTTGGTGCAAAGGAGGGGACTTGAACCCCCATGGATTGCTCCACACGCCCCTCAAACGTGCGCGTCTGCCGGTTCCGCCACCTTTGCTTATATTACTTTAACAGTATTATTATACCATAGAAGCGGCATTTGTCAAGAGCGAAACCTATTTTTTCTCATCTTTTTATCCATGCAGCTATTCCCGCAAAAAGAGCGCGTCCAGTTCTGGACGCGCTGCCATATTATTCTGGGAATTTAGATTCTTGCAACTCCCGTCCGGCGTGCTGCTTCTGCTACTGCTTTGGCAACGGCAGGCGCCACCGCTTTATGGAAGGGATCGGGAATAATATAATCCGGCGCCAGTTCCTCGTCTGTCACAATCTGTGCAATTGCCTGCGCCGCAGCAATCTTCATTTCGTCGTTGATGTCACGCGCACGCACATCCAATGCGCCTCGGAAAATACCTGGAAATGCCAGCACATTGTTAA
>CALLNG010000199.1 GCA_938005345.1 uncultured Clostridia bacterium | reverse complement strand
CTTTCATCTACTACATTATCAACACTTTTTCTGACGGCGTACACCGCATCGCTTCATCTCCACCAAAAGCATTTCTTTACTTCGTCCTTACTCTTCTTGCTCCTGTTTTGCAAATTATATCTGTTCCGCCAAATTTGCTTCTCGCCCTATTGCCCCTCTACGCTTTCATCGATGTATTACTTACTGTGATGCTTGTCTTTCCTTTTTCAGATTTGCACCGCCTTTCCACACTTTACAATTTCTCTACAATCAATTTTTGCAACAGCGCAGGGGCCTGTCCTTGGCTTGTCAGCCGCTCCATTTCTGACGGCGTGATTACATACATTTTTCATTGCCGAGGAATTTCTCTTGACCTTTGGCGAGAACGTCAGAAAGACTTGGAAGCCGCTTTTGATTGCCACGTTTTGAGTATTGACTATTCTGACGGTTCGGACACTCTAATTGAATTTCGCGCTTTTCCCGCAAAAGGCTCTTTGCCTACAAAAATTCCCGCTCCTAACTTTTCACCTGATGACTTTGTCGTAAAGCTCGGCATTTCTTATGCTGGCGAATATAGCATCAATTTTAATAGCCTACCGCACATGCTGATTGCGGGCGCAACTGGTGGCGGCAAAACCATTTTATCCCGCTGGATTATTTATCAGATTGTCAACAAGGGTGCTTTCACTTATTTGGTAGACCAAAAAGGATATGTTGACTACCGCGACTTACGCGAGGACTGCCGCTGCCTTGATACCAACGAAGAAATATTAGACGGTTTACAATCTGTGGTTGACGAAATCGCCCGGCGCATGGAGCTATGCCGTTCGGCTTGGATTTCAAAGATTTCCGACTATAATGTGTTGCCCGGCGTGGAACCACAACCACCGATTTTTGTTGTCATTGATGAAGCGAACTGCTTACTAGACCCTACTGGCAAGAGCAAGGTGGAAAAAGATTTTATCGCCCAAGTCGTCCAACACCTTTTGACTATAACTCGCCTTGGCCGTGCGGCTCATGTGCATCTAATCTGCATCTGTCAGCGTAGTGATGTTGGCAGTATTCCAGGTGCTCTAAAGGCTAATATGGAAATCCGCATTACCTCTCACTGTGCAGACAAGGAAAGCAGTATGACGATTCTAGGCACTGGCGATGCCGCCAATCTGCCCAAGATTCCGGGGCGCTTTCTTTCCTCGGACGGCACAGAATTTCAGGCCTATAATTTTTCTTGCCCACCGGGTAAAAATTTGTAAAATAGTTCTTCCTTAATTTATAGTACGTCGGGCGCGAGGATCGCGCCCGACACTTTTTTCTTTTTACTTTCTCTTTTTCCTTAACTTTTTCTAAAAAAGCCCCTATTTAAGTATTGAATCTATTACCACTCCATGTTACAATGCAATCAAAAAATGAAAGGATGTTTTTTATGAAATCTATTCGGCATAAGCTCCTAGCGCTTTCTGTATCTTGTGCGCTGGCGGTCAGTCTGGCAGGCTGTGGCGTTAATGTGACAGGCGTCACGCTGAATCTACCTGATAGCATGGAAAAGGGCACAACGCTCACTGCCACACCAGAGTATGCCTTTGACGGTGCGACACCCGAAAGCGCCGCTCTTGCCAAAAAGCTGGACACGCTGGACATGAGTTACACTTCCAGCGACCCCGCCGTTTTGGTGGTGGACGAAAACGGCAATATGGTGGCTGTCAGCGCAGGCACGGCAGAAGTTGCGCTATCTAGCAAGGACGGCAAAATTACCGCCAGTAAGACGATTGAGGTCATTGTCACGCCTACCGACATTACCACAACGGACGCGCTGACACTGACGGCTGGCGAAACCGCTACGCTGGAAACCGCCGTTGCGCCCGATGATGCGACACACGTTGCCATCAGCTACACTTCTTCCGATGACGCTGTCGCCACAGTCAGCGATGTGGGCGAGGTCACGGCGGTGGCGGCTGGTGATGCGACCATTACCGCCGCTGTTGACGGCACGGCACTTTCCGCCGCCTGCAAGGTCACGGTTTTGCCTGCCATCGAAAGCATCGAATTAAATTACACTGCATTGTCCCTGCGGCCAGATGGTACGGCACAGCTTACCTACACCGTAGCCCCCGAAGAAGCCCTTGCCGATGATGTCACCTACACCAGCAGTGACGAAGCCGTTGCCACGGTGGACGCAGAGGGCAATGTCACCGCCGTTGCAGATGGTACAGCAACTATTACGGTTGAGGTCAACGGTGTGACCGCAGAATGTGAAGTCACGGTCAGCACCAAGGCAACCAACACCACAAACGCCACAAGCAATAGCAACGGCACATCTTCCAGTAACAGCGGTTCTACGTCTGACGGTGGACAAGCTCAGTCTTCCGCGCCCGCCGCATCTTCCAGCTTTGAATACGGCGCTCTCCCAATGGACCCCGCCACCGATGGCGAAACATGGTGGAACATTGATTCTTCCGATTCTGCATACTGGGCTGTTGCAAACAATATCAATACCATGCGCGCAGAGGGCGGTCTGCCTGCCCTTACTGTAAGCAGTTCCTTGTCAAGTATCGCACACGATAGATGCGTTTACCTTATTGCAAATGATGTTTTCTCCCATGATGGTGCAACAACTGCGGAAATCTTGTGCTCTGGTGCAACAAGTGCGTCTGCCGCTTGCACTGGTTGGAAAAACAGCTCTGGCCACTATGCAAACATTATGACCCCCGGTTACACCCAAATGGGTATTGCCTGCACCTTTAATACAGCTTACGGCGTCGAAGTCTGGTGCGTGACTTTCTCCTAATATACCCCCATAAACACACAATCTCCCCTTGCCCATCACGCGGGCAGGGGGAGACTTTTTTCAAATTGAAAAACTATCCCATACACATCGGGATATGATTTCTGTTTGTTCCGCGATTGCCTTCAAAAAGCGAATGAACGGGCTGTCAAGGGGTCGTGGAATACCACAGCCCAACTTGTAAAGCGAGGATATGCCGCGAAAGCCCCTTTACTGCCTGTTCGCTTCGCTTTTATACTGTGCGCGGGAACAACAGACGCTCCCTCTCCCCCGGCACCACCTCTTGACAAAATTACGCGAGTGCGGTAAAAGTGTGGTATGCGCAATGCAGGCAAAGAGAAAAGCACCAAAACCAAACGAATAATCGTCAGATTTTGGTGCTTTTAGCAAGTGACCCGTGCGGGAATCGAACCCACGTTAACGGCGTGAGAGGCCGCTGTCTTAA
>CALLNG010000198.1 GCA_938005345.1 uncultured Clostridia bacterium | reverse complement strand
CGCGCCGTCCAAATCTACCGTATGAATCCAATGCGCACCAGCACGGACAAATTCCTCCGCCATCGTATAAGGTTTGTCTGTGTATTGGCTCACCTCATCAAATTTTCCCTGCGACAAGCGGACACAAGCACCGTCTTTGATATCAATCGCCGGATAAATAATCACGTTTTTTCCTCCCTATAAGCTCGCAAAATTCTCCAATATTTTCAGGCCCCATTCTCCACTTTTTTCCGGATGAAACTGCGTTGCAAACACATTTTCCCGTTCCACAGCCACATCAAATGGAATACCATAGGTAATGCGTGCAATACTGTCATCCGGATTCTGCAGCGCTGGGTAATAGGAATGCACAAAATAGACAAATGTGCCGTCCGGTATCCCTTTCAGTAACCGGGAGCGTGGATTAATTTCCAAACTGTTCCAGCCCATCTGCGGGATTTTCAGACCTTCCACAAGAGGTATCTTCACAATGTTCCCCGAAAACAAGCCCAGTCCCTTTACGCCGGGGCTCTCTTCACTTTTTTCAAACATCAGCTGCAACCCCACACAAATTCCCAGCAGCGGCGTACCGCGGGACACAACGCGGTGCACCACTTCTTCCATTCCAGCACTGCGCAGCGCCTGCATGGCATGCCCAAACGCGCCAACACCGGGCAGCACAACCTTGTCTGCCGTCTCAATGATCTCTTTTTCGCCCGTTACCTTGACTTCACATCCCAAATGGAGAAATGCTTTCTCCACGCTTTTCAGGTTACCGGCACCATAATCTATCACCGCAATCATAAACATTCCCCTTTGATTAATTGCTTCATTTGGGTTACAATTTCCATGATGGTTTCCCGCTTCATTTTCATACTCACGCGGTTTACTACCAGCCATGCGCTCAAGTCACATATCACTTCCAGCACTTCAAGCCCATTTTCTTTCAAAGTTTTTCCGCTTTCTACAATATCAACAATGACCTCAGACAGTCCGACCAGCGGTGCAAGTTCCACAGAACCGCTTAGCGGAATGATTTCTACCGTCTGCCCTTTGCCAATATGAAAATACTCCCGCGCAATATTGGTATATTTGCTTGCCACACGCAAGTTCGCCATTTGGGAAAAGGTATCTTTCATTTCTGCCGGCCCACAAACGGCCATTTTGCATTTTCCAAATCCCAAATCTAAGGTTTCATATAAATTCCGCCCCTCTTGGAGCAGAGTGTCACGCCCAACAATGCCAATGTCTGCTGCACCGTATTCCACATAAACCGGAACGTCGGATGCTTTGACCAAGATAAATTTTGTCTTTTTTTCTTCATCCGTAAAAATCAATTTTCTGGATTTTTCCCGCATTTCTCTGCAGTCATAACCCATTTTTTCAAATAGCCCAATCGCAGTTTCTGCAAGCCGCCCTTTTGCCAGCGCTACCGTCAAATACTTCTCCATCGTTTGGCCGTCCCTCCTCATATGGTATCCATATCCAGCGTGTTAGTTTGCCCTGTCTGCAAATCCGTCACGTCAATATGTTTTGCGTCCCGAACATAAGCGATACCTCCAGCGCCCTTTGCCCTTGCATATTCCGCAACATCTCCGTCTCCTAGGAACAAATCTACTTTCATTCCCTGCCGGCGGAATTCATCCGCGACCTGGAGCGCCAATGCGCGTCCGCCCGGTGCATAACTCATCACGGTATCTGGTGCAGGCGACACCAGTTGATGTCCGCCACGCTGCAGTGCCGCCAGTACCCGGTCAACCCAAATGGCTACGCCTGCGCCAGGAATATCCCGTCCAAACTGTGCAACCAAATTGTCGTACCGCCCTCCACCGCAAATTGGAAAACCAACATGGTGAGTAAATCCTTTGAACACTACACCGGTATAATAGGTAAAGTTTTTAACCATGCCAAGGTCAATTGATATGTAATCTGCAACGCCATAATCCTGCAAAATTTCATATATTTCTACAATATTATCCAGTGCCCGCCTCGCTTTTTGCGGTAGTTCACGCTTTTGCAATTCCGAAATCACATCCATCCCGCCAAATAAGGTCGGAAGCTGTACCAATACTTCCCGCAACTTCTCCGGCATGGAGTGCGCTTGTGTAAATGCTTCTATATTGATGAAGTCCTTATGGTCAATGATATCCACCAACTGGTCAATTTCCTCTCCAGATAGGCCGGCTTCCTCAACCAATGACTTGAAAAAGCCCATTTGTCCCAAATCAATTTGAAATTCTTCGAGTCCCGCTGCCACCAAGCATTGCACCGTCAAGGCAATTACTTCTGCATCTGCTTCAGGCGAATTGACACCCATGAGTTCTACTCCCGCTTGAGTAAATTCTTTTTGTTTTTCGCCGCCATATGCTTCTCCGCCACGAAATGCCGGCCCCACATAGGACAACTTCAGCGGCAGCGGTTCGCCATTAAGTTTGGTCGCCGCCACACGGGCAATAGGCGGGGTGATATCTGGCCGAAGCGCTAAAATTCTACCTTTGGCATCAAAAAACTTCAGCATATTTTCTTCGCCGCTGCACCCATATTCCCCTTTGAATACATCCAAATATTCAAACATTGGCGTCTGCACATCTGCATAACCATGCGCTGCAAAATACTGCATACAAATTTGTTCAATTTGCGTCTTTGCTTTTTTCTCTTTTTGCAATATATCGTTGCTCCCCACAGGAGTGTGCATTTTGTTATTAACCATAGGGTGCCTCCTCTTTTATTCTACATTTGCTTTTAAGTACGCCTGAATAAATCCGTCAAGTTCTCCATCCATCACCGCTGTGATGTTTCCCACTTCAAAATTGGTTCGGTGGTCTTTCACCATTGTATAAGGATGGAACACATAAGAGCGGATCTGACTGCCCCAGCCAATTTCCTTCATTTCACCCTTAATATCCTCTATTTTTTCCATTTTTTCGCGCTCTGCAATCTCTAGCAACTTAGATTTTAACATTTTCATTGCGGTTTCCCGGTTTTGTATTTGGGAGCGCTCTGTCTGGCAGGACACAACAACGCCTGTCGGCAAATGCGTGATACGGACAGCGGACTCTGTTTTGTTGACATGCTGTCCGCCTGCGCCGCTGGCCCGGTAGGTGTCAACCCGCAAATCCTCCGGATTGATGTTAATTTCAATATCATCATCAAATTCCGGCATGACGTCCAGCGAAGCAAAGGAAGTATGTCGCCGCCCCGATGCGTCAAAAGGAGAGATGCGTACCAAACGGTGCACGCCTTTTTCGCATTTTAAGTATCCATAGGCGTTTTCTCCCTCAATGAGGATGGTGGCGCTTTTGACACCAGCCTCTTCCCCATCGAGCATATCCAATACTTTTGTGCCAAATCCATGGCGCTCCGCCCAGCGCAGATACATGCGCATAAGCATTTGTGCCCAGTCCTGTGCTTCTGTTCCACCCGCCCCAGCGTGTAACGCAATAATAGCATTGTTCTTATCATAGGGGCCACTGAGCAACGTATCTAGTTTCATCTGTTCCAATTTCTCTTTTAACTGTTCATAGGTAGACTGAATCTCTTCTTCCATTGATGCGTCCGGTTCTTCCTCCATCATGTCAATCAAAACCGCTAAATCCTCCCGTTCGCTGCACAACGCTTCATACCGCTCCACCTTATTTTTTAGCTGTTTTGTTTTTTGTAACACCTTGCTGGAGGCTTCCATATCGTCCCAAAAGCCTTCTGCCGTCTGTTGCCGTTCCAATTCGGCGATTTCGGACTTCACTTTGGTAATGTCAAAGTGAATCCCCCAATTCTGTTAATTGATTTTCCATTGATTTCGTGTCGAGCCGGTATTGTTCCAAATCAATCATCATTTCACATCCTTCATTTTTCTAAATAACCGTTTTTACACGGTTTATTCTTCGTTCATCCCACAGCATTTTTTATATTTTTTGCCACTGCCGCAGGGGCATGGGTCGTTGCGTCCCACTTTTTGTTTTTTCACAACGGTCTTTTTCACGCCGCCGTCCGATTC
Organism: uncultured Clostridia bacterium; assembly: GCA_938005345.1. GTDB lineage: Bacteria > Bacillota > Clostridia > RUG12999 > RUG12999 > JAAWTG01. Next base: position 317 of record CALLNG010000198.1, on the reverse strand, counting down.
CCCATGTGACGCCGTGGTTGGTTTTGCAACCTGTTCCCGCTGTGGTGGCGTGCGGAATTTGACAGTCAGAACCATGCGGACCGTATCTTCCTTAATAGAATTGATCATTTCCTCAAACATGTCCATGCCTTCGTATTTGTATTCCACAACCGGGTCTCGCTGTGCATAAGCACGCAACGTGATACCGCGTTTGAGCTGATCCATGCTGTCGATGTGATCCATCCATTTACGGTCCACATTTTGCAGCATAATAACCCGTTCTACTTCCCGCATTTGTTCCGCGCCAATTAAATCCTCCTGTGCCTGGTATTTTTCTT
>CALLNG010000197.1 GCA_938005345.1 uncultured Clostridia bacterium | reverse complement strand
GATATGGAATTTTTATTGACACAATGCTGGATTTAATCCAATAGACAAGGCAGATAAAATAGCAGGGAACGTTGCTGTGGTGTTCACAAGAGCGTTCCCTGGTTACATATCAATCTACTTTTTGTTCTTTTCGTACTCCATAACAATATTTAATGAAAGAGTTCTTTTCAATATTTAATCGGTTCTGGCATTGGTGTGGAATTTCTATGCACGCCATACGAAACTATATCGATCGTAAACTGCAGGATGCGTTTCATCCGGATTTTCATATGACGCTTTAGTAATTCTTTGCGTTTTCCAGGTTTGCATTACTCTGCATTGCTACTGCCGCTATTTTATTTATAACATCTATTTCCAAATAGATATTGCTGGTTCCCGCAGTAATTTACGGATTGCTGTTATACTCACATTTTACATGGTGTATTTCTCGATCCAATGCCTGTGCCTACCCTAAGTAACTGTTTCCATTAATATACATAGGCTCATTTGCCGTAACTCCTCTCTCGATTCCTCTTCCGTTCTTTTTTGCTTTTATCTACCAATATGATGATCCGCCAAATATGGCTCATTGCGATTAGATAAAATGTATTATTATACGTCCTTTCTCCATTATATTTAATAGGCCTGCTGTATCTACTATATTTTTGATTTCGATATTACTGCATGGGTTGGAAAACATTTTATAAAAGGCTCCAGCCATTTGACCCAAACTACCTAACTGTTTTGCTTAGTGAAAATGTAGGAACATGCTGCTTGATATTATTAATTTATCATATTGGTATTTATTTACAATATTCAATATCTAAATTTAATATTAGGTTATGCTTGATGCGCATATAACTTTACGTTACACTATTTCTATAAAAAGTGTGAAAGGCAGGTTATACACATGGAGTTTCGAGTTTTAAAGTATTTTCTTGCTGTAGCACGAAAAAAACATCTCTGCTGCCGCGGAAATTTTTCATGTGACACAGCCGACATTGTAGTGGCAATTAATGGACTAGGAAGCGGATTTGGGTAAAACATTGTTTACTCTAGGGAACCGAAGAATTATGCTTACTAATGAGAATATGCTTTTAAGAAAGCGTGCTGAAGAAATTGTTTCGCTTGTCGATAAAATAAAAGCAGAAATTATGGAAACAATTGAAGGTATCAGCGGGGATGTGTCTATTAGCGACAGCGAAACTGAAGGTATACGTATTATCGTGAAGACAGCAAAACGGCTTCAGGACTCCGGCTATCATATCCGCTTCCATTTTTTAATGGTAATGCAATTTCCGTATCGGAACTGATTGATAAAGGACTGATTGATTTTGGTATCTTTTTGGAAGCGTCCAATTTGCATGAATATGATTTCATTCGTTTGACCCATATTGATTCTTGGGGCATCCTCATGCGAAAAGACAGCTATTCTCCCTAAAGATTTATGGGATATCCCCCTGATTGTTTCCCAGCAGGCGGACAATAACAATGAATTGTCTGGATGGATGAAGTGCGGTAATGAGCAGCTTCACATTGTCGCTACCTATAATCTGTTGTATAATGCTTCCTTAATGGTAGAAGGAGGACTAGGGCATGCCGACTGTTTTGATAACCGCATTAAAATCGCGCAAGATAGCCCCTTGTGTTTCAAAATCTTAAAACCGGATCGTACTGCCCGATTAAATATTGCGTGAAAACGCTATCAGGTGTTTTCAAAAGCGGCAGAACTATTTTTAAAAACCTTGCAGGAATCATTTCTATAATAAGTTGTAAATAAATCATACTTATAAGACAATTTGGTTGCCCCACTAATAACCAGAAGCGCAAGACTTTCTTTCCATACCGTATTCCCTTGATAATGCAAATAACGGTCAAAATCTGTGTTGCAGCTATCAAAGAATTCAGTGCTGTACTTTTTAGAACACGTCTCATTTGCTCATCATATTCATCTTTTATCAATTTTTGTCCCGGCAGCTGTTTCAGCATTGCAATTCCTCATAATGCTACTTCCTTTCCTGTTATTCTCTTTCGTTTGTTTTACTATTTATGGCTGTATAGCATACATTATATCCCTGGCTTTAAAACAATGGCAAAAACCAAAATCGGATAAAATCATCCAACCCTATGGTACTCACTATTTTCTTGCTGGCAATTCACAGAAAACAAAAAACGCATAGGCACTGCAACATCAATATGGTAGAAATATATATCCATTTAACTTCCTGGTCCCGCCTTTTGATGTTATTCCTGCTACTCGTTCCTTAGTACTATTCTTATATGCAGCAGTTCTTCCCATCAAGCTAATTATTTCGGTAATAGCCGGCAACAGATTTTTTGCAGCATAGCAAAAATATTGGAATTTATAAAGCAGTTCGATTTTCAATCAGTCGTGGAAACCGCATTTTATCTTATATTTTGGTACAACCGCTTTAATCAGTTTCTGGTTAGCAGTATTGTCAGCGGTTTTATAGCAAATCAGTTGATTTCAGCGGTTACGTAACTTGCAGAAAGCTGTGATTTCCCCGCGTCTTGAACCATTGCCGGCCTATGTTACCCGACTTCATTGTAACATTGTCCTATATATTGCTTTTACTTACCTTACGTTTAGCAAAATCAAACGCATAGCATTGATGCTTGATTTCGCCTATTCATTATAGTGATATATACAAATAGAAGCATTTGATATAAGTCCTATTATAGCGTATTGCATCTAAAGTCCAAAGCAAGCCAGTGCTAGAGGTAATTAATTCAAATTAGCATGAAACAATAGAAAGGAGTATTTGGGAGTGAAAAACAAAGAATTTTTAGACTATCTTAATAGTGGATAAAGAAGTGAAATATGGTTCCGAAATCCACCAGCATATGATCCAATTATCACAGGAAGCAATTAAGATAACGACCGAAATTAACAACTGCTACCACGAAGCTGAAAGAGCTGCGCTGTTTATTTTCCGCACTCATAGGCGCGCCTGTTGACGAAACATTCTACCTATTTCCGTCATTTATGACTGACTACGGTAAATATATTCATATAGGAATTTGCGTCTTTATCAATTCAGGTTGCCGCTTTCAGAACCAGGGCGGTATTACCATCGGCGCTAACGCTGTGGTGGGCTCCGGCTCTGTAGTGACGAACGACGTGCCACATAATACAGTTATTGTAGGGAGCCTGCAACAGTAATAAATCAACTAAACGAGAACAGTGAACCGCGCCCCTCCATTGCTTCATCGCCCCAATTTAATAGGACAGTCTATAAGGAAAAATGGCAGACACAGTGGCTGGCTGCTATGTCTGCCACTTTTTATAATTTGTCTTTTCTGTGGTATGCAAATAACGTTCTTGCGAAAAGCCTATTTTTTAACAAATTGGCATGAAAAATTAAACTCGCATTATCCGTCCGCGTAAAAGTAATCCACAAATTTTATTCTTTCTTTGCCTATTATTTAATCAGGCCAACGAGATATTG
>CALLNG010000196.1 GCA_938005345.1 uncultured Clostridia bacterium | reverse complement strand
CAACATACCAAATTCTGCCACTGCACTGGCGAACCGGAAATTGTCGCTTTGTGCGCTCTGCTCCCCGGGCGTTACCGGCCGTTCCATCAGCTTACTCTGCTGTGCGCCTGGATCTTTATAGCGTAGGCTAACGCAGAACCATTCTTCACTGGGGATGCTAACGTTTTCCTGGTAACGTAGGCCGCTTTCCGCCATTTCCCCTTCCTGAGCCGGAACCAGTTCATACAGGGCAGTTACCGTGTGCCCCGCGCCCAGTTCCCCGGCATCTTTTTCATCGTTTTCAAAATCTTCATTTGCAAGCAGCCGGTTCTCATAACCGATTAACCGGTATTCCTTCACATGGGCCGGATTAAATTCCACTTGCAGTTTCACATCATCTGCCACAGTAAACAGTGTCTTAGTCATATCGTCCACCAACACTTTTTTTGCTTCTTTGGCGTTGTCGATATAGGCGTAATTCCCGTCCCCCTTGTCTGCCAAGGTTTCCATCCGCGCATCCTTATAGTTTCCCATGCCAAAACCCAAAACGCTCAGATAGATGCCGGTGTCCCGTTTCCCGCTGATTAGCTCTTCCAGCTCTGCCTGGGAACTGCCGCCAATGTTAAAATCTCCGTCCGTACACAAAATCACGCGGTTGTTTCCGTCCACCCAGTTTTTTTCCGCAGTCTCATAGGCCAGCTGAATCCCGGCTTCCCCGTAGGTACCGCCGCCCGCAGTCAGGGAATCCAGCACTTGCAAAATGGTATCCTTTTCCGTTCCGTCCGCACCATCCAGTGCTACCCGCGTTCCACTCGCATAGGTGACAATGGAAATGCGGTCCCGTCCGTCCAGGTTGTCCAGCAGCATTTTCATTGCCTTTTTGACAAGCGGCAGCCGGTTTTCCTGATACATGGAGCCAGACACATCCAGCAGCAAAACCAAATTGCTGGGCTGGCGCGTTTCCCGATCCATCTCCCGGCCCTTTACCCCCACAAGCGCGAGTTTGTTTTGCGGATTCCAAGGACAAGTGCCAATTTCCGTAGTGATAGACACCGGATCGTCCCCTACCGCATTAGGGTAGTCATAGTCAAAATAGTTAACCAGTTCCTCTGTCCGGATGCTGCCCGCTGCTGGATACTCCCCATTTAGGATAAACCGGCGCACATTGCTGTAGGATGCGGTATCTACATCAATGGAAAACGTAGACAAGGGACTGATTGCTGTATTACGGAACCCATTTTCCTCCTGTGCGGCATATTCTTCCGCCTGCATACCATTGTAATCCGGCTGCCAGCCGATGGTTCCCGGCGCTGCAATCGGAGCGCTCCCGCCACCACCGCCGCCGCTTCCTGTCATAAAATTACTGTTCACCATAGGTGATGTGTTCTGCTGCTCTATTTGTTCTTGCTGCCGCTTTTGTTCCTCCTGCTGTTCTTGCAAAATTTGGTGCGCTTGGTATAGCAGCTGCACAATGTCGCCCCGCGCGGCAGGCTCGCCCATTACTGCTGCAATGCCATCCAAGTAGCCCTCCTCCATGGCCGCCGCCATGGTTCCAAACGGATAGTCCGCTTGTATTCCATACGCCGACACAACCATTTTTACGGCTTCTTCATACATTACCGGATCCTCTGGGTGAAACGTGCCGTCCTCATGCCCATTGATGATGCCAGCTTGTTTCGCAATAAGAATATCCTGGTACCCCCAGTGCGATGCCGGTACATCTGGGAATCCCTCAGCCGCTGGTTCCGTAAGATTCTGCACCCGTACCAGCATCTTTGCCATTTCCGCACGCGTTACGCTTTGGTCCAGCTGCAGGTTCCCCTCCGCGTCTCCCTGCATGATGCCCTGTTCCAAAACATACTCCACTGCCTGTTCCTGCGGCGCCGCAACGACGGCGCTGCCACATACTAGGGCCGCGCCCAATACCAATGCTACAACTTTTTTCATACGGTATCCTCTCCATTCATTAAAATCAGATACCCCTCATAGTAGTATCATACCACAAATTACGTTGCTTTTCAACCACTTTTTCCCATTTTGATCTCCCGTTTCTTTTTTAACTAATGGTACCGGAGGAGACATGGTCCCGGAACATGTCCCGAATCTTTTCCCGCAGAAGCTGATGCTCTGGACTTTTTAGCTGCGGGTCTTTTGCGAGCAACTTTTTCACCGCTTGCTGTACTTCCTGCAACACCGCCACATCTGTAAGCAAATCCGCAATTTTCAGCACAGGCATGCCATGTTGGCGCGTACCCAAAAAATCACCCGGCCCGCGCAGCTCCAAATCTTTGCGCGCAATTTCAAACCCATCCGTGGTTTTCGCCATGATTTCCAGCCGTTTGCGTGTTTCCATGTTGCGTCCCTGGTTGAACAAAATACAAAACGACTGCTCACTTCCCCGGCCGACACGCCCGCGTATTTGATGCAGCTGTGACAGGCCAAACCGTTCCGCATTCTCCACCACCATCACGGTTGCGTTGGGGACGTTGACGCCCACCTCAATGACGGTCGTGGACACCAATATCTGCGTTTCTCCCGCCGCAAACCGCTGCATAATTTCATTCTTTTGTTTGGGCCGCATTTTTCCGTGCAACAGCTCCACCCGGTACTGTGGAAAAACCGCGGCAAGCTGTTCGGACAGCTCTGTCGCCGCTTTGGTATCGATCTTTTCCGATTCTTCCACCAACGGACACACGACATACGCCTGCCGCCCCGCCGCAATTTGTTTGCCCACAAATCCATAGGCGCGGCTGCGCAGCTCTTCCTCAATGACATAGGTTTTAATCGGTGTGCGCCCCGGCGGCATTTCATTGACAACGGAAATATCCAGGTCGCCGTACAGGATCAGCGCCAATGTGCGCGGAATGGGCGTTGCGGACATAACCAACATGTGTGGACTGCCGCCTTTTTGGCTGAGCTTGGCCCGCTGGTTGACACCAAAGCGGTGCTGCTCATCCGTCACCACCAGCCCCAGGTTTGCAAACTCCACAGCGTCTTCAATCAGTGCGTGGGTACCAATCACGCATTTTGCGCTGCCGCTGGCAATACGCGCAATGGTTTCCTGTTTCCGTTTCCCCGTCACACTGCCCGTCAAAAGCGCCACCTCTTCTTCTGGGAAATAGTGCAGCGCCGTTTCGTAGTGCTGGCTTGCCAATACCTCTGTCGGCGCCATCAACGCCCCCTGCAGTCCCTGTTTGACCGCCGCCCAAATCGCAGCAAACGCTACCACGGTTTTTCCGCTTCCCACGTCTCCCTGCACCAGACGGCTCATAGGCATATTTTTTTCCATATCCGCCGCGATTTCCTGTAATACGTTCCGCTGCGCCCCTGTCAGGGAAAAGGGCAGTTTACTCGCAAATTCCTGCATGGCGTCCCGCGCGGGAATCACGGTGGCATGCTCGGTATGTTTGACTTGTTTGATGCTAAACAGCCCCAGCTGCAACATGAGCAGTTCTTCAAACACCAGACGGTAACGGGCAATGTTGTAATCGTCCATATTTTGGGGAAAATGGATGGATGAGATGGCATAGTTGATTTCACATAGCCCATATTCCTCCCGGAGCCAGGCCGGCAGATATTCCTTGAGTGTTCCGTCCACCAAGTCCAGGCAATTTCTTGCTATGGCGCGAATATTTTTCTGGTACAGTTTATCCGTCAGCGCATAGGTAGGTACTACCCGCCCGGTATGTAAATTGCTGTCCAGCGACTCATAGGTGGGATTGGTGATTTGCTTTTTCCCATATTTGATGCTGACCTTACCGTAAAACTGGTATGTCTTGCCCACTTCAAACGCCTGCTTCACATACTTGTTGTTAAACCAAACCATGTTGGCAAATTCCCCGTCGTTTTCCACAATTAAGGTATACACCACCATGTTGCGTTTGATCCGGTTTTCCATCATCTCCCGGCAGACCTTGCCCTGAAAATAGACCATCTCGCCATCTGTCCACTGATGAATCTGTTTATAAGAAGAACGGTCTTCCACATAGCGCGGAAAAAAATATAGCATGTCCCCGACGGTGCGGATGCCGAGTCTCTCCAGCAGTTTTGCCCGCGCCTCCCCCACGCCTTTGACATATTTGATGCTCTTTTTGATTTCCTCCATAGCGCCGTTCCTCCTAGTTTTCCTCCGCCCGTTTTTCCGCTACCGCAAGCATCTGTCCGCGCACCGCTTCTACTTCCTCCCTATGTTCAAAGAAGCGGTCGCGCAGGGTATCTACAAAGTTTTCGCTGTCCACCAGCGCCAAAAATGCCTCATAGGTCAGCCATTGGTAGGCAACCGTCTCGCCGTCTTGCAATTTAATTGGTACATCTCTGTCCACCAAAACCGCATAACTATGAAAAATAGCATGATAGCGCACCATAGAATAGACCGCGTACAGCTGGTCCGGCGAAGCACAGATTCCCGTTTCCTCTCGCAGCTCCCTCAATGCGCCCTGCTCCAGCGTTTCACCCTTTTGCACCGCGCCGCCCGTCACTTCCCATTTAAGCGGGAACATCGGTTTACCGGGATGGCGCTGCGTGCTTAGCACCTTCCCGTCCTTGGAAAACACATAGATTTCCACTACCAAGTGGTACACCCCTTCCGGTATAGGCTCTCCCCGGTAGAGGTCAAATCCCAAAAGTTTTCCCTGCGCATCATAAGCGTCCCATGCTTCCCGCATTCAAATCATCCTTTCCCAAACTCTCAATTGGCTTTCCTATTTCAACAAACCCTATAGACCGCCGCTGCCATGGTGTGTTCCGTTTTTTCTTTGCAACTCCAATAGTAGTATTATACCGCAAAAGGCCGGATTTGTCCATAAAAAAAGCTGCATGAGGCAAGATCTCATACAGCTTTTTTGCCAAATGGAAAGATCGAAGCAGATTCCCCGTGTTTGACAAGAAACTCCCCTTTTCTTTTGGCTCCATTTCTATTTGATACCGATATCTTTCCGGTAATGCATACCCGGAAACGCGATTTTATCCACCGCTGCATAAGCCCGCTGGATAGCTTTGTCCAAATTCTCGTCCACCGCCGTCACGCCCAGCACACGCCCGCCTGCCGTTTTGAGCAGGCCGCTGTCAAACGACGTTCCCGCATGGAATACCGTTACGTTTTTGTCCTCTTCCGCGCGGCCCACACCAGCGATTTCATAGCCAGTCTGGTATTTGCCAGGATAGCCGCCGGAAGCCATCACAACGCAAACCGCCGCATTGTCTTCCCATTCCACGGGACAGTGTTCCAAAGTCCCGTCAATGGTTGCGTTCATAATATCAAACAAGTCGCTCTTCAGCCGCGGCAGCACCACCTGGGTTTCCGGGTCGCCGAAGCGGGAGTTATATTCAATCACTTTGGGGCCGTCCTTTGTGACCATCAGACCGAAATAAATCGTGCCATGGAAGGGGCGTCCTTCCTTTGCAAGCCCGTCAATGGTGGGCTGGAAAATTTCTTCCATGCACTGCTGCGCCAGCTCTGGCGTATAAATCCGACTGGGAGAAAAGGTTCCCATACCACCGGTATTGGGTCCCTCGTCATGGTCATAAGCCCGTTTGTGATCCTGTGCACTCACCATGGGCACCACGGTTTTGCCATCCGTAAACGCCAAAACCGAAACCTCCGGCCCGGTCAAATATTCTTCCACCACGACGCGGCTTCCGGAATCACCGAATACTTTGCGCACCATCATATTTTCCACCGCTTCCCTGGCTTCCTCCAAATCCTTTGCTAGCACTACGCCTTTACCCAGCGCTAGTCCTTCTGCCTTAATGACCGCGGGATAGGTTCCCTGTTCCTTGATGTAATCCAGCGCCTTGTCCGGGTCATCAAACACTTCATAACGTGCAGTGGGAATGTGGTATTTTTGCATCAATTTTTTGGCATATACCTTGCTGCTTTCAATTTGCGCCGCTTTCGCACTCGGACCAAAGGCGCGCAATCCCGCCGCTTCCAGCCGGTCTACCATACCGGCAGCCAGCGGGTCATCCGGCGCAACCACAGTCAAATCCACCTGATTTTCCTTAGCAAACGCGACCATGCCATCTAAATCCATCGCACCAATTGGCACGCATTCCGCTAGCTGGGCAATTCCGCCGTTGCCAGGCGCCGCATAAATTTTGTCCACCTTTTCACTCTGCGCCAGCTTCCAGATTATGGCATGTTCCCGTCCGCCACCGCCTACTACCAATACTTTCATTGATTCCCGCTCCTTTTCCTTAATGTCTAAAATGACGCATTCCGGTAAACACCATAGCAATGCCGTATTTGTCACATGCATCAATGGATTCCTGGTCACGAATGGAACCGCCCGGCTGGATAATCATGCCGATTCCCGCTTTGTGCGCCGCTTCCACACAATCAGAGAAGGGGAAGAACGCGTCCGATGCCATCACGCTGCCCGCTGCTTTGTCACCTGCGTATTTGATCGCCAGCTCCAGCGCGGTAATCCGGTTGGTCTGCCCCGGCCCAACGCCGACTGTCGCATGGTCTTTTGTGAGCACAATTGCATTGGATTTGGTGTGTTTCACCACTTTCCATGCAAACAACGCTTCTTCCATCTGCTCTTTGGTCGGCTGCACCTTGGTGACCACTTTGACGTCCTCCATGTGTATCAATTCCGTATTAAGTTTTTGTACCAGCAGTCCGCCGCCCACTTTTTTCATATCCAGTGCATCCTTGCTGACCGGCTGCGTGATGCCCTCCAGTGTTAGCAATCGAATGTTTTTCTTGCGGCTCAATATTTCAAACGCTTCCTCGCTAAAAGATGGGGCAATGACAATTTCAATAAAAATTTCGCTGATTTTTTCCGCCATCGCGCGGTTTACTTCACGGTTTGCTGCAATGATGCCGCCAAAAATAGACATTGGATCCGCTTCATACGCCCGCAGATAGGCCGCGTCAATGGTATCCGCCGATCCCACGCCGCAGGGGTTAGCATGTTTGCACGCAACCACAGTGGGTTCGTCAAACTCTTTGAGCAAATCCAGCGCGCCGTTGGTATCGTTGATGTTATTAAAGGAAAGTTCCTTCCCATGCAACTGTTTGGCATTTGCAATTACGCCCGCCGGAATTTTGCCGCTCTCTCGGTAAAATACCGCCGACTGGTGCGGATTTTCTCCATAGCGCATATCCTGCACCTTTTCAAAACTGACGGTCAGGGTTTCCGGATAGCCTTCTTCTCCCAGCTGCCGGAACATGTAGTTGGCAATCAAGCTATCATAATTGGCAGTATGCTCAAACACGCGGTAGGACAATTTTTTTTTGGTCTTAAGCGACACTTCGCCGTTTGCTTTCAGCTCCTCCAGCACAGTTTGATAGTCAGAGGGATTGACAATGACCGCTACATCCTGCCAGTTTTTCGCTGCTGCGCGAATCATCGTCGGCCCGCCGATATCAATATTTTCAATTGCCTCTTCAAAGGTCACACCGTCTTTGGCAATGGTTTGTTTAAAGGGGTATAGGTTGATCGCCACAATGTCAATGGGTGTGATACCCAGCTCATCCAGCTGCCGCATATGCTCCGCATTGCTGCGCATTGCCAAAATCCCTGCATGCACTGCCGGGTGCAAGGTTTTTACGCGCCCATCCAGACATTCCGGAAATCCCGTGATATCCGAAATACCAATCACATCTACGCCGCCGTCCTGCAAAGCTTTTGCTGTGCCGCCCGTGGAAATAATTTCATAGCCCAGAGCCGCCAGTTCTTTTGCAAACGCCACGACTCCTGTTTTATCTGATACGCTGATTAACGCTCTTTTTGCCATTTGTTTTCCTCCTCCATCACTTCTCCAAAATTTTGACTCTCCGCCCCTCTATCACAAGCCGGTCCTGGCAAAACAAACTCACTGCCTCCGGCAGGATTTTCCATTCTGCTTCTTCCATCACACGCCGCTGCAAGGTTTCCGGCGTATCATCGTCACGTACTTCCACCGCCTTTTGTAGCACAATTTCGCCGCCGTCCGTGACCTCGTTGACAAAATGCACCGTTGCGCCAGTGAGTTTTACACCGTATTCCAGCACTTTTTCATGTACCTTGAGCCCGTAGTATCCCTTGCCGCAAAACGATGGGATAAGTGCTGGATGCACATTGAGAATACGTCCGCGGAAGGCCTGAGTAAAGGCGTCTCCCATAATCACCATAAACCCTGCCAGCACCACGATCAGCAGTGCTGTGAACAAAATCAGCTCCCGGATTTTCCGCATATTTTCCTTATTCAGTTCCATTCAATTCCTTCCTTTATTCAATATTCTGTCAAATCCTCTATTTCTTTCGCGTTCTGATCCATTTCAACAGCTGAATAACCGGCAGATTCAAAAGAGCCAGTCCATATACAGTCATCAACTGTGCCACCGTCAGTGTCTGCACTTTGAACATTCCCTGAAGTGCCGGGATCATCAGTACTCCTGTAATCAAAAGCCAGCCAAGTACAAACGCTCCGATTAGATAAATGTTATTCCAGAATCGTTTCGTAAAAATGA
>CALLNG010000195.1 GCA_938005345.1 uncultured Clostridia bacterium | reverse complement strand
CATTGAATATGAGCTGTCTTATGACAGGCCAACAGGAGCGGGTGCGGCGCTCCCACCTTTCAAAAATACCTTGGGACATTTCGTCCAGAGGTCATAAGCCGCAGGCCAGCGCTCCGAGCGCTGGCCTGTTTGCTTTCCCCAGCGGACAGCGGGGAAAGCGCATTGTGTTTTGCATCTGTGAAAGGAGGACGCCATGACTGAAAAGCCCGCTGTGGAAGAATATGTGTACCATATCGGAAAAATCCGTTTCATCGTCACGCCTGTTTACAAGGAAACGGGAGAACTGATGCGTGACATCCTTTTGAAGCTGATGCTGGCTGATTTGGAGCCGGTATAACCCCATCGACATCCTTAACATGGGCGGTCAGGCGAGGTATAATATAGTCAGGATGAATGACCTCTTGCTTGACTGCCAGAGAGGAGGTTTATATGAAACAGTCAAGTAAGAAACACGAACTCGGCACAGCCGCGCTCTACTGCCGACTGAGCCGTGACGATAATATGGACAGTGAGTCCAACAGCATCCAAAATCAGAGGAAGATACTCCAAAAGGCCGCCAAGGACAAAGGGTACACCGACACGGTTTTCTTTGTAGACGATGGCATCACGGGAACGACCATGAAGCGTCCCGGTTTTCAGAAAATGCTGACCGCAATCGAGGCAGGGTATATCTCGGCGGTGTTTGTCAAAGACCTGTCCAGGCTGGGGCGCAACTATATTGAGGTCGGCAAGCTGACCGAGGAATTTTTACCCGAACACGATATACGCCTTGTTGCCGTATCGGATAACATTGACACCGAAGAAGGCGAAAACGAGTTGGCACCTATAAAAAATTTATTTAACGAATGGTATGCGCGCGACATCAGTAAAAAGCGCCGTATCAGCAACAAGATAAAAGGGAATGCCGGCGAACCTATGGGAATGCCACCTTATGGCTATATGAAAAACCCGGACGGCAGCAAAAGCTGGGTGGTTGACGAGGATGCGGCAGCCGTTGTACGCCGGATTTTCAGCCTGACATTAGACGGAATGGGTACACAACAGATAGCCGATATTCTTGCAAGTGAAAATATACTGATACCCACCAGCTATTGGGGCAGCAAAGGGATTGGCCGCCCCGGCGCAAAGAAAGCCGCATGCTGTGAATGGCGCAGCTCAACGGTGGTTTCCATTCTTTCCAAACAGGAATACTGCGGCGACGTGATAAACTTTAAGACCTACTCGAAATCATATAAGAATAAAAAGCGTATGGCAAATGATAAGGAAAATTGGGTTATCTTCAAAGATGTTCACGAGCCAATCATTGAGCGTTCTGTTTGGGAACTGATACAGGAACGCAGGAATCAAAAGACGCGCAGACGTAAAAACGCGGACGGCGAAAAGAATATGTTTTCCGGCCTGCTGGTATGTGCGGACTGCGGCAGCAGTTTATGGTACCACTTCAATCAAGGAAATCCGGAAATTCAATATTTTAATTGTTCCGGTTACAACAGAGGGAAACGTAAAATATGCACTTCTACACATTATATTAGAGTGGACTTCCTGGAAAAGGTTGTGCTTGGCGAAATCCGTCGGCTAACAAAGCTGGCAACGCAATATGAATCTGAATTTGCAAAGATTGTGATGGGACATTCCATACAAACGGCGCAGCAGGAACGGCGGCAAAAGCAAAAGGAATTAAATACTCTTGCGGCAAGGGATAAAGAGCTTGACAACCTGTTTGAACATATCTACGAGGACAATGTGTCCGGCAAAATCAGCGATGACAGATTTGCAAAGCTGTCCTCAAAATATGAAACGGAGCAAAAAGAAATTGCGGCCCGTATGAAAGAATTGCAGGAAGAATTGGACAGCGACAAAAGCAAAGCAGTAACAAGCGATATGTTCATGGCTTCCGTCCGCAAATATACGCGGGCGCGCAAACTAACGTCGAGAATGTTAAATGAGCTGATTGAAAAAATTGAAGTACATCAATCTGAAAAGATTGACGGCAAAACAGTCCAGCGGCTGACTATTCACTATAATTGTATCGGCGCGATTGAGATACCTGACCTTGATAAATTACCGGAAAACAATGTATCG
>CALLNG010000194.1 GCA_938005345.1 uncultured Clostridia bacterium | reverse complement strand
GCACCTGGAACAGTGCGCATGCGGAATGTTCTATTGCGGCTTTGGAAGCGGGAAAACATGTGCTGTGCGAAAAGCCAATGGCAACCAGCGCCGGGGAGGCGCGGCGCATGAAAGAAGCGGCGGAAAAAAGCGGCAAGCTGCTTATGATTGGATTTGTACGCCGGTTTGGCAACGACTGTGCGGTGTTGCAGGACTTTATTTCGGCCGGATTTTTCGGGGAACTATATTATGCCAAAGCCACATATCTGCGGCGCAACGGCTGTCCTGGCGGATGGTTCGGAGAAAAGGCGCGCTCCGGAGGCGGACCGCTGATTGACCTTGGGGTGCATGTGATTGATTTAGTACGGTACTTGATGGGGAACCCCAAACCGGTGTCCGTCTATGGTGTGACCTACCAAAAGTTAAAAGACCGCCGGGAACTGAAAGACGAAAAAGAGTATGTGGCAGCCAGTAAAACAGACCATGACATTTATGACGTCGAGGATCTGGCTTCCGCAATGATCCGGTTTGACAATGGGGCGGCCTTATCTGTGGAAACTTCGTTTAGCTTGAACTTGAAAGAGGATACCGGGAACATTGAATTGTTTGGCACCAAGGCGGGTGCAAAACTTAGCCCGGAACTGGAAATTTATAATGAAACCAATGGCTATATGACGGACATTACCTTGAGAAAACCGACGGCCCTGTCGTTTGACGGATTGTTTGAAGGGGAAATTGACCATTTTGTAGACTGTGTTCGAAATGGTGTTCCGTGCAAAGCGCCGGCGGAGGATGGCATCCAGCTCATGCGGATTTTGGATGCTGTGTATGAGTCCGCGCGGACAGGCCATGAAGTGGTGCTATCAGAATAGAAAATAGGGGGAAGAAATCAGGCCCGGCACATGTGCCGGGCCTGAAACATTTTTTGTTCAAAGAAGCTGTCCCGTAAGGGACAGCTCGTTGTTTGGCGGACGGGTGCACCGTCCTTTTTGTGCTGTTATTTAAGCAAATACGCCAGATTTCCAAACAAAGTAACCAATGACAAGAAGACCAAGGATAATGCGGTACCAGCCAAAAGCGGTGAAATCGTGTTTGCGGATATAGCCCATCAGGAACTTAATTGCAATAACAGAAACTACAAACGCCACCACCATGCCAACGAGCAATACCTGCCATTCCAAGGCAGTAAATTGAAATCCAAATTTCACGATTTTCAGTAAGCTAGCGCCCAGCATAATGGGAATCGCCAAGAAAAAGGAAAATTCCGCCGCAACGTTGCGCGAAGCACCCAGCAAAATTCCGCCCAAAATGGTAGACCCAGAGCGGGAGGTGCCGGGAATGAGAGGCAAAATATCGCACACGCCAATGAGGAGTGCAGTTTTATAGTCCATGTCGTCCACCGATGTGATACGTGGACGGCGTTTACGGTTATAGCGTTCCAGCACAATGAACAAAATACCGTAAACAATCAGCGCAATAGCCACCACCTGGTAATTGTAAAAATGTTCATTAAACCAGTCGTCCAACAAAAGGCCGACAATACCAGGCGGAATAACCGCCACAATGACCTTTGTCCAAAGCGACAGAGTACTGCGCCGCTCTGCGGGCGTTTTCTTGAGGGAAAAGGGATTTAGTTTATGAAAATAAAGCACCACAACCGCCAGAATAGAGCCAAACTGAATCACCACCAAGAACATTTCCTTAAATGCTGCGGAAATGTTCATATGGATGAATTCATCCACCAAAATCATGTGCCCGGTGCTGCTAATAGGTAGCCATTCTGTGATACCTTGTACCACGCCGAGAATGGCTGCCTGAAGCAAGGTTAGTATGTCCATATGTAGCCGCCCTTTCTGCATTCTCTTTTTTTGCGGACGGGCCGTTTGACCCGACTCGCATGGAGAAATGCCCGGTGGGCGCGGTTCCCCATGCGTTTATAGCATACTACGCCATTTAGCGTTTGTCAACCATTTTGTGAAGAAAAAACGGCGCATAAAACAGTGCGCCGCCATCAAAACAAGCGTTAAACCGCCCATGGACGCAGTGTTTGTAGCGGATCGGAAACCAGTGAAGCATTCAGGACAGAAAACAGAATCTGTACGCTTGCTGTTACACTGCAAACCATATCCAACTCCATACTGGGCGCAGTGTTCATGTACGTTTGATGGTACTCATTTATGTGCGAATGGATGCCGCCGATGCTGGTTAGCGTCCGATCCTCCGGCACGAGCTGCGTGTGGGTTAGCTCGCAGAGGCGTTCTTTAAAATATTTATGCAGCGCATGTTCATAAGATACATGTTGCGCGGAACTTCCGGTAAAATGGCTGTTGTGCGCATAGCAAAAGAAGTCACAGTAGTAGTGGCAAAGAATACCCAAGTGCATAGACAGGCGTTTGCTGTACAAATCTGCACGGGTGCGGCTCTGCAGGGATAGCTGCGTCACAACTTGCTGAAGCCGAAATAAATGGTTTTCCACATAATGCGGATTTAAGACGACTTTTGGCCGAAAATCAGGGCAAACGCAGCCATAGAGAAAACTGCCTTTGCGCAGTGTAATTCCATAGATGTCATGCAGATATTGGTAGACAAAGCTGCCGATCCGCAGGTGATTAGGTGTGTTCAAATGCACCGCTCCTTTCGTGGGGATATGCTGTGATGTCTGAACTAGAACAATTTCGTGCCCGGTAAGGACAACCACAGTATACCGCAAACAAATGAAAAAAGTAATAGACAATTTCTTAAAAAATTCTAAATAATTTGCTAGACGATTTTAGCAGCATGCTAAAATTCCCAGCATACTCTATTATAATATGCCGCGAAAAAAAAGTCAATGTCGATTGCGCTGTTTTACACATTTGTTACCTGCCTGATACCATACCGTAAAACAGTTATAAAGTCAAAGATTCTGCGTTTTCCGCGAATCCTTCTCCCAGCGCTTCGTGCACATCAGTGATGGTAATAAAGGCATTTGGGTCAACATTTTTGATTCCCGAAGTGATTTTGTAAACTTC
>CALLNG010000193.1 GCA_938005345.1 uncultured Clostridia bacterium | reverse complement strand
ATTGTAGGTGATATTCTGCACAGCCGCGTTGTGCGCAGCAACATATATGGACTGACCAAATTAGGCGCGAAGGTGAGTGTCGGTGGACCGGCAACCCTGATGCCGCGCGGTATGGAAGAAATGGGTGTGGACGTCTGTTTTAGTGTGCAGGAAGCAATTTTGGATGCGGATGTAGTGATGGGCTTGCGCATTCAGTTGGAGCGGCAAAAAGCGGGTCTGTTCCCGACTTTGCGGGAATATGCCCGGTTCTTTGGAATCGATGAACGGCGGCTGGAATATGCAAAACCAGATGCCCTGATTCTACATCCGGGACCAGTCAACCGCGGCGTAGAATTTACCACATCGGTGATTGACCATGAACGGAGCTGCATTGACGAACAAGTGACCAACGGTGTGGCGGTACGTATGGCGCTGCTGTATATCTTTACGGGCGGCGTCAAAAATCCACACTAAGGAGGGAGGAAAAATAGATGAACATTTTAATTAAAAACGGGCGTGTTTTAGACCCATCGCAAAAAATAGACGACGTGATGGATGTTTTTGTGCAGGACGGTTTGATTAGTGAAATCGGACAAAACCTAGGACTGGATGACCTGGAGGATTTGGAGATTATCGACGCTGCCGGGAAGGTGGTTTGCCCTGGCCTCATTGATATGCATGTGCATTTGCGCGAACCAGGTTTTGAATATAAAGAAACGATTGCCACCGGGACGCGTGCGGCGGCAAAAGGCGGATTTACAACGGTAGCATGCATGCCCAATACCAACCCGGTCATTGATAACGAAGCGGTTGTATCCTTTATTTTTAATAAGGCCAAGGAAGAAGGACTAGTCAATGTTTACCCGATTGGGGCTATCACCAAAGGGTTGAAAGGCGAGGAAATGGCGGAGATTGGGGAACTAAAATTCGCCGGAGTGGTCGCGGTATCGGACGATGGGCGGCCGGTGCAGGATGCCGGTATGATGAAAAAGGCCATGCAATATGCTTCCATGTTTGAGACTCTGGTCATTTCCCACTGCGAGGAATTGTCCCTCATAGATGGTGGATGTATGAATGAAGGAGCGGTTTCTACCAGCTTGGGACTAAAAGGCATTCCGGCCCCGGCGGAGGAATGTATGGTGGCGCGGGATTGCCTGCTTGCGGGATATACCGGCGCAGCGCTGCACATTGCGCATGTCAGCACCAAGGGCAGCGTGGAAATCATTCGCCAGGCTAAGAAAAATGGGATCCAGGTGACGGCGGAGACCTGCCCGCACTATTTTGCCTTGACGGAAGAAAGTGTGCGGGGGTACAACACCAATGCTAAAATGAATCCGCCACTGCGTACAGAAGAAGACCGGCAGGCTGTGATAGAGGGATTAAAGGACGGTACTATTGATGTGATTGTAACGGATCATGCGCCGCACCATGTGGATGAGAAAAATGTAGAGTTTGATAAGGCGGCCAATGGCATTGTTGGGCTGGAAACCTCTTTTGCGCTGGGCATGACCTATTTGGTAAAAGCGGGTCACTTGACACTGCCGCAATTAATTGAGAAAATGTCCGTCCGTCCGGCGGAAATTCTAGGTCTGAACAAGGGGCGGCTTCAGCCGGATAAACCGGCGGACATCATTGTGTTGGATCCGGCGGCAGAATATGAAATCGACGTGAGTCAATTTGAATCCAAATCTAAAAATTCACCGTTTGACGGATTCCCGGTAGTAGGGAAAGTATTGTATACAATTGTCAATGGAAAACTTGTGATGCGGGAAGGTATTTTATAAAAAGAGTTTATACGTACTAAAATGTGTGTAGAATGTTTGAATCACGCCGGACAAATGGGGACAAACCCAAGGCAGAAAGAGGGGAAACAATAATGGACAAGCTGATTGAACAGATACAGGCCAAACAAAATCCAACAGTAGCAGGACTGGATCCCAAATTGGACTATATTCCAGCCTATATTTTGGAAAAAGCGGAAAAAGAATATGGCAAGACGCTGCAGGGGGCGGCGCAGGCGATTTTGGAGTTTAACAAAGGGCTGATTGACGCGCTGGCTGACGTTGTGCCCGCTGTGAAACCACAATCTGCCTACTATGAATCGTATGGGTTGCCAGGCCTATGGGCTATGCAGGAAACCATTACCTATGCCCAAAAAAAAGGCATGTATGTGATACTAGACGTAAAACGCAATGATATCGGCTCCACCGCTGGCGCGTATTCCGCGGCTTATTTGGGAGAAACGGATGTGTGGGGCACAAAAGTGCGCGCGTTTACGCCGGATTGTGTGACGGTCAACGGATATTTGGGAACGGACGGCGTAGCGCCATTTATCAAGGATTGTACAGAATTTGACAGAGATATTTTTGTTTTGGTGAAAACCTCTAATCCGTCCTCCGGCGAGTTGCAGGATCTCAAAGTGGATGGAGAGGCGGTATATGAGAAAATGGCGAAACTGGTGGACAGCTGGGGCGCGGACAATATCGGGAAACATGGATACAGCCATGTAGGCTGTGTTGTGGGCGCGACCTGGCCGCAGCAGGCAAAGGTGGCGCGCCGTCTTATGCCGCATGCGTACTTTTTGGTGCCAGGATACGGCGCGCAGGGCGGCGGTGCGCAAGACGTGATGCCATGCTTCAACCAGGATGGTTTGGGCGCGATTATCAATTCATCGCGCGGCATCATGTGCGCCTATCAAAAACAGGGGCTGCCCGGCGAAGCGTTTGCAGAGGCAGCGCGTAAGGAAGCAATCCGGATGCGGGACGATATCATGTCCTGTCTTTCAAAATAGAGAGGAGAGGGGAATTGTAGATGGCAAAAGCATATTTGGCGCTGCGGGACGGAACAGTGATGGAAGGCGAAAGTGCCGGCGCGCAGGGAACCTATTTAGGAGAAATCGTTTTTACGACAGGAATGGCGGGCGCAATTGAATTTTTAACGGATCCGGCCTATGAGGGACAGATTCTGACAATGGCGTATCCGATTGCAGGCGGAGCGGGTGTGAATTTAGAAGATGCGGAAAGCAGCCGGGCGCATGTACGTGCGCTGGTGGTACGGGAGATTTGCGACAGCCCAAACAACTACCGCATGCAGATGGATTTGGATACCTACTTAAAACAACAAAATGTGATTGGCATTACAGGCTTGGATACGCGCAAGCTCGTTAAAATTTTGCGGGACGGCGGCGCGCAGCCGGCTGTGGTAACGACAGACCCCAATTTTACATTTGATTCCTACCAGGAGCAACTAAATGCTTACCGACGTGAAGTGGATTTAGCAAGCGTAGCGCGGGAAAAGCAGACGATTTCCGGTAACGGAAAAACGGTGGCGTTGCTGGATTTGGGCGCCAAAAACAGTACGGTGCAGAGTATTGTTCAAATGCAGCACCGAGTAGCGCTGTTCCCTGCCGGGACCTCGGCGGAGGAAATTTTGGCAGAACAACCAGCTGGTATCGTCATTGCAGGTGGGCCGGGAGATCCGCGGGATCATCTGGAAGTGCAAAAAAACGTCCGGCAGCTTGCACAGTCTGGCATTCCGGTGCTGGGTATTAACCTAGGCATGCAGCTGTTGGCGCTGGCGTATGGGGCTGGAGTATCTGCACTGCCGCATGGGCATCGCGGCGGGCATCCTGTCAAAGATGTTACCGCGCAGCATACCTTTATGACGCAGCAAAACCATGGTTTTGCTGTGAAGGCGGATTCTGTGGATAGCAGCGTGATGGAAGTCACGCATGTGAACATGAGTGATGCAACAGTGGAAGGACTGGCATGGAAACAAATTCCGGTGCTTGCCGTGCAGTTCTATCCGGATTTGGCATATGATACTAAACATATTTGGGATAAACTGGAACAATGGATGGGAGGGGAACGGTAATGCCGCGTGATTCTAAAATTCAAAAAGTATTAGTGATTGGGTCCGGTCCGATTGTCATTGGACAAGCGGCGGAATTTGACTACGCGGGAACGCAGGCGTGCCGTGCGCTGAAGGAGGAAGGCATTGAGGTAGTACTCATCAATTCCAATCCGGCGACCATCATGACGGACCAGCAAATTGCAGACCATATTTATATTGAACCGCTTAATTTGGAAAGTGTGAAAAAAATTCTGGAAAAAGAACGGCCGGACAGCATTTTGCCGACGCTGGGCGGACAGACGGGTCTTAACCTGGCAGTGGAACTGGCAGAGGACGGTTGTTTGGAAAAACTGGGTATTCGCCTGCTGGGTACAGCGGTGAAAACCATTCAGATGGCAGAGGACCGCCAGAAATTTAAAGATACCATGGAACGGATTGGAGAACCCTGTATCGCCAGCAAGGTGGTGGACTCCTATGGGGACGCGCTTGCATTTGCGCAGGAAATCGGATTTCCAGTCATTGTCCGCCCCGCATATACCCTTGGCGGTACCGGAGGCGGAATTGCCTACAATGAAGAAGATTTGGAGGAAATCGCACCCAATGGCTTGCGCCTATCGCGCGTGCACCAGGTATTGATTGAAAAATGTATTTCCGGTTGGAAGGAAATTGAATATGAAGTCATTCGAGATAGCAAGGGGAATGCCATTTCCATCTGTAATATGGAAAATGTAGATCCAGTTGGGGTACATACCGGAGACAGTATTGTGGTTGCGCCCACACAGACGCTGGGTGCAAAAGAGTGTACCATGCTGCGCAACGCTGCGCTAAACATCATTTCTGCGCTGGGCATTGAAGGCGGCTGCAACGTGCAGTTTGCCCTGCATCCCGATACACAGGAATATGCATTGATTGAGGTGAATCCGCGCCTGTCCCGTTCGTCAGCGCTGGCATCCAAAGCAACAGGGTATCCTATTGCCAAGGTGGCGACCAAAATTGCCATCGGTTATGGCCTGGATGAGATTGAAAATGCGGTCACCAAAAAGACGTATGCTTGTTATGAACCAACACTGGATTACTGCGTGCTAAAATTTCCGCGCTGGCCGTTTGACAAATTTGTTAAAGCAAAACGGACGCTTGGCACTCAGATGAAAGCAACCGGGGAAGTCATGTCGATTGGAAACAGCTTTGAAGCGGCGCTGATGAAGGCGGTCCGGTCTTTGGAAATGGGCTACACCTATTTAGCCTCCAAACTGACTAGCAAGATGAGCGATGACCAGCTGAAAGAAAAAGTGCAAACTATTGAGGACGACCGCCTATTTGTCATAGCGGAATTGATTCGCCGCGGCGTTATGACGCTGGAGGAAATTCATGCATATACCATGATGGATATGTGGTTCCTGAAAAAAGTGGAAAAATTGATTCTGCTGGAGAAAGAACTGCGCCAGGGTAACTTGACACCAGAATTGTTGCGCCGTGCAAAACAAAACGGATTTTTGGATAGCGACATTGCAGCATTTTGTTCTATGGAGCCGGCAGCAGTGAAACAGATGCGGGAGGAACACCATATACAGGCGACATATAAAATGGTGGATACCTGTGCAGCAGAGTTTGAGGCCGTAACGCCGTACTATTATTCGACTTATGAAGAGGAATGCGAAGTGACGCAAAGCGATCGCAAAAAGATTCTGGTACTGGGATCCGGTCCCATCCGAATCGGACAGGGTATTGAATTTGACTATTGCAGCGTGCATTGCGTATGGGCCTTAAAAGAAGAAGGATATGAAACCATTATCATTAACAATAACCCCGAAACGGTCAGCACTGACTTTGACACAGCGGACCGCCTGTACTTTGAACCGCTCACACCGGAGGATGTGGAAAACGTGGTGCGGCTGGAGCAGCCCATGGGCGCTATTGTCCAGTTCGGCGGGCAGACGGCAATTAAGCTAACCAAGGCGTTAGTGGATATGGGCGTGACCATCTTGGGCACCAGCCAGGAAAATATCGACGCAGCAGAAGACCGTGAACGATTTGATGAGATTTTGCAGCAGTGCGGCATTCCGCGACCGGAGGGCGGAACTGTATTTAAACTGGAGGAGGCACTGGAAACGGCAAATCGTCTGGGTTACCCAGTATTGGTACGCCCGTCTTATGTATTAGGCGGACAAGGAATGGAAATTGCGTACAGCGACGAGGACATTACACAATATATGTCTATCATCAACCGCACCAAACAGGAACATCCGATTTTAATTGATAAATATATGATGGGAAAAGAGTTGGAAGTAGACGCCATCTGTGATGGGGAAGATCTGCTGATTCCGGGTGTGATGGAACACTTGGAGCGCGCAGGAGTGCATTCCGGCGATAGCATTTCCGTCTATCCCACCCAGACCATTCCGCAGGTGCACAAAGACACCATTGTGCGTTACACGGAAGCGCTGGCAAAGGCGCTGCATGTAGTGGGGCTGGTCAATATTCAGTTTGTCCTGTGCAATGATGAAGTTTATGTCATTGAGGTGAACCCGCGCTCCAGCCGGACAGTACCGTATATCAGTAAAGTCACAGGCATCCCCATGGTGGATTTGGCTACCAAGGTAGTGCTGGGCACTAAATTGAAGGATTTGGGATATGGAACAGGCGTCTATCCGGAAGGTAGTTATGTGGCAGTAAAAGCGCCCGTATTTTCCTTTGAAAAGCTGCACGGCGTAGACACCAGCTTAGGGCCGGAAATGAAGTCAACCGGCGAGGTGCTTGGAATTGCACATGATTTTGACAGCGCGCTGCTTAAAGCGCTGAAAGCCACGGGACTGCACATGAAAAAAGACGGAAATGTCTTGGTTTCTGTGGGCGACCGTGATAAACAGGAGGTAGTACCACTGGCAGCGCAGTTGGAAGAACTGGGCTTCCATTTATATGCAACAGCAAATACAGCTCATGTGCTTAACCAGAATTATGTGGCGGCGAGCGTTGTTCCCAATGTAGGTGATTCTACACATGATGTGATGCATGCTATATATGAGG
>CALLNG010000192.1 GCA_938005345.1 uncultured Clostridia bacterium | reverse complement strand
TACTTCCTTGTGCACATCTGCATCCCGAACAACACCTTTTTTCCCAACCTTTTCTCGCCCTGCTTCAAATTGAGGCTTCACGAGTGCTACAACCGCCCCGTCTGCCTTTAAAAATCGCTGCGCTACGGGCAGCACCAAACGGAGAGATATAAACGAAACATCTATGGAAATAAAATCAACCAATTCCGGAACCTGTTCCTCTGTCAGATATCGGACATTGGTTCGCTCCAGATTGACGACCCGTTTATCAGTGCGTAATTTCCAGGCAAGCTGTCCATATCCGACATCAATGGAATAAACCTTTATTGCCCCATTTTGTAGCATACAGTCTGTAAAACCACCGGTTGAAGCACCGATATCCATACAGACTTTTTTATTTAGCTCAATCGGGAAAGATGTCATTGCTTTTTCCAGCTTGTACCCTCCCCTACTTACATAAGGCATTTGACGCCGCAGAGTAATTTCACTATCCACATCCACCAATTGTCCTGCTTTATCGTACTTCACTTCTTTAATATAAACATCTCCCGCCATTATTAGTGCTTTCGCCTTTTCTCGACTAGATACAAGCCCTTTCTTTACCATCAATAGGTCTAATCGTTGTTTTTCCATTGTTCTATGATATCTCCTATCTGTTTGGCAACAGATTCACCATCCATGCCATTTTGTTTGATTAGTGACTCCCGTTTCCCCTGCTGGATGGGGCAATCAGAATAAGCCATTTGCATAAACTGTCCTTTAAATTGTTTTTCTTCCAAGAAGGCGCCGATTTGTTCCCCAATTCCGCCAATTTTTACTCCATCCTCCATTGTAACAACAAGGCGGTGACATTTTGACTGTGTTAAAATACTCGTTTGATCCAATGGTTTTGCAAAACGAAGATCTATAACCGTACAAGAAATGTGTTGTTTTTCCAAAAGTTCTGCTGCCAACACTGCCTCTGGTACCATAGCGCCTAATGCCATGATGACAACATCTGTTCCTTGTTTTAATATTTCTGCATTCATTCCGTTTGCATTGTGCAAAATTGGACGCACCTCCCCGCCACGTGGATACCGAATGGCAATAGGGCCTTTATGCTGGAAAAGTGCGTATTGCAACATGCTTTCCAATTCAGTAAAACAAGAAGGAGCTGCAATCACTATGTTAGGAATATGAGACAGATAAGCAATATCATAGATACCTTGATGAGTTTCGCCATCTTCCCCCACAATTCCGGCGCGATCCAAACAAAACACAACATGCAGATTTTGGAGCGCCACATCATGAAGCACCTGGTCATAGGCACGCTGTAAAAAGGAAGAATACACCGCAAATACCGGTTTAAGCCCAGCCTTTGCCATGCCGGCCGCAAACGTCACTGCATGCTCCTCGGCAATTCCCACATCAAAAAAACGTTCCGGGAAAAGATTTTTAAAT
>CALLNG010000191.1 GCA_938005345.1 uncultured Clostridia bacterium | reverse complement strand
AGCTGAGGAATATTTTGGCAAAATCGATGTACTCGTGAACAATGCGGGAATTGCGCAGCAAAAGTTGCTGACTGATATCACGCTGCCGCAATGGGAAGACATGTTTGCAGTGCATGTGCGGGGCAATTTTTTATGTACGCGCGCCGTGTTACCTGGCATGATTGCACGTTGCAGCGGTAAAATTGTCAATATTTCTTCTATTTGGGGTGTGACAGGCGCATCCTGTGAGGTGCACTATTCAGCGGCAAAGGCGGCGGTTATTGGCATGACACGCGCGCTTGCCAAAGAGGTTGGGCCATCCGGGGTTTGCGTCAACTGCGTTGCGCCTGGTGTGATTGATACGGATATGATTGCGCATTTGGAGACGCAGGCCAAGGAGGAATTGGTGCAGCAAACACCACTGGGACGCCTTGGCACGCCGGAGGACGTGGCGCGCGCCGTTTTATATTTTGCATCGCCGCAATCAGATTTTGTCACCGGGCAAGTACTGCTGGCAGATGGGGGTATTACTGGATAAACTGCAACTTCATTGTCACACATTTCACCGCATTGTAATATGATGATATTAGATAAGGATTTTACATAAAGGTGTGGATGGCGTATGTTTGGTAAGAAATATACGTGTGGTGCCATTATCATTGCGGTCGGTATTGGTGTAATTCTGACTATGTATTTGCCGCCCCAGTGGCTTGCAGCGGCATTGGGAGCAGTGCTGATTTGGACCGGATACCGGTTGCTTTGCAGGTGACACAAAGGGATTCGTTATGAATGCAGGAGGTGCATATCACATGAAAGTTGTTGTATTCAAAATGCCTACGTTTTTGCGTGGAATCGTAAAAACCTTGTTCGGTATGAAATGAAAACTGCCCCCGCACATGGGTGCGGGGGCAGTTTTTATGTTTTTTAATCGCATTTGTTCAAACAAAAGAAAAGAAGTTTTTTATAAAGGGCGGCAACAATGCGCTGTCGACGATCAAAACAATCCTTTTTCATATTGTTCAATCATTTTTTTGACCATTCCGCCACCAATGGGGCCGCCTTCCAGCCCATTTTGGCGTGCTGTGACATCCCCTTTATAATGGTCATTGTTTTCTTTTACAAACTGGAGGCGGCCCAGTTCCTCTGCTACTTCCATTTTTAGTTTTTGCATGCCATCATAACTTTCTGGGACGAGCAATCTGGATTTTCGATAATTTTTTCCCATAGGATCCACTCCTTTCTAAGCATAGTATGGCTAAAAAATGCCAAACTTACTCTATGATAAATTTTCCTATGAATGGAGAAAAATATCAAACGCTTTTATGCAATATGTGCACATAAAAATTGCAAAAATGAAAGTAATGATTCATGTTTTTTATGATAAATGCATTTTTTTGCAATTAGATATTGCAAAAAAGAAAAATTTAAGATATAATAAGAGAAGAAAAATTAAAGGAGGATGAAATTATGTCTTTACAAAACAAGTACTTGGCAGAATTAATGGATAAAGTTGTCAAACGCAATCCAGGCGAACCGGAATTTCATCAGGCTGTTCAGGAAGTATTGGAATCTTTGGAACCGGTTGTGGAAAAATATCCAGAGTATGTAACGAGCGGAGTTCTGGAAAGAATGGTAGAACCGGAACGGATTTTAAAATTCCGTGTGCCGTGGGTAGACGACAATGGTAATGTGCAGGTAAAC
>CALLNG010000190.1 GCA_938005345.1 uncultured Clostridia bacterium | reverse complement strand
GCGCTCAAGTCTCCCCGCACACCACCGCTGCTTTTTCCATATAAGGCATATGTCATGGCATCTAAAATCACCGTTTTCCCTGCTCCTGTCTCACCGTGAATCAAAAAGACACCAGCACGTTCAAATACCGTGAAATCAATTTCCTGCCGTTCTACAAATGGACCAAATGCAGAAAACGCCAGTTTTAATGGCCTCATTGCAAATCACCCCCATTTTCTGCTTGTGCAAGTGCCTGGCAAAACCACGACACTTGCTGCTGGGTTGGCACAAAATCGGCAGTTTCTTTGCAAAACTTTTGCAAGATTTGCTGGGGCGACAATATTTCTATCTCTTCCACTGTCAATGTACTCTGTATTTCATCAGGTAATGTATTTTTCCCTGCTACACTAAGTAAATTGGGATAGTTTCGCCGGAGCAGTTCCAACAGTTCCATTCCAGCCGGCTGATCAATTATTTCCAGTTTCACATAATCTTCTGTCTGTTCCTTATCTGCTGCTACTAAAATTTCCTGTAGCGACCCACGCACCACACGCAAATTTCTACTTGGAGAAAGAGCCACGCGGCGTACATCTCCACTTTCTGTATCAAAAATACAAACGGACTTTTTCTGCCCAGCTTCTCCAAAAGAATACGCATATGGCGAACCGCTATAATAAACATTCGATGCAACTTGCTGGGGACGGTGCAAATGTCCCAATGCAACGTAATCAAACCCCGTAAATACTGCTGCGTCAATTTGCTGCGCACCTCCTAGCAGAGCCGCTTGGTCGCTTTCCGACAAGGCTGCCCCTGTTACATAGGCGTGTGCGACTAAGATGTGATAGCATCCCGTTGTCCATTGTCCGCGTATTTCTTCGCATAGGCATGCCATAGCATCGTCATAGGAAGAAATCCTTTTATCCGGATGCCTGTTTTTGACTGTTTCTATTGAAAAATAGGGCAGGGCAAATAGTTCTACATTATCCTTACAAAGAGGCCGTATCGTCTCCGGTAACTTTCCTGTCACATACATACCGCTCTTTTCCAAAAGTGCACTACAGGAAGCCAAACGCGCCGCTCCATCGTGATTCCCGGCAATAACAACCATTTCCTTTTTACGCTGCTGGCACAGCCGTGTCACAGCGCTGCTATACAGAGCAATCGCTTCACTGCTTGCCACCCGGCTATCAAACACATCCCCTGCCAAAAGCAGTATGTCAATTTCTTCGTCTTCCGCCAATGCTACAATCTGCTCAATACACTCTTTTTGTTCCTCTAACAAACTTTTATGGTGAAGGGAAATTCCCAAATGCCAATCCGATGTATGTAATATCCGCATAATGTTCTCCTTACGAAATTACCATCCTGCGTTCTATTTTCCGCATTGCAACAAAATAACAAATAACCAGCAAAACACCTGCTCCTACCCAAGCGAACGGCGTAGCAAAACAAACACCCACATAGCCAAACCATTTAGAAAATAGGATAGCCACCACCACCCGCATAACCAATTCACAAATGCAAGACAAAAACGGCGCTACAACGTTTCCGATTCCTTGCAGCGTGCTGCGGTAAATAAAAATTAACGCCAAGAAAAAGTAAAATACCACAACAATATTTAAATACTCCCTAGATTGCCGAATAGCTTCCATCTGTCCACTTCCTAAAAAAAGGCTGGAAAGCACGCCACCGAGCAAGAACACCAAAATCACACCGACTACACTAAAAATCAATGCCAACACATTGCAGTTGCGCACACCAGAACGAATACGGTCAAAAAATCCCGCGCCATAGTTTTGAGCTGCATAGGTCGACATGGTAACACCAAAAGCCACAATTGGTTGTTCTGTTAATTGCTCTATTTTAGAAGCCGCTGTATAGGCCGCTACCGTCGTA
>CALLNG010000189.1 GCA_938005345.1 uncultured Clostridia bacterium | reverse complement strand
CCAAACTGTCCCGCGGGACGGTAGCCAAAGCGGGGATAATAGGTTTCGCTGCCCAGCACGAGACTATGGGAATAGCCCAGGTTTGAGGCAATGCGGTGCCCCTCTGCAATCAGCGCCGCGCCCACGCCCTGCCGTTGATAGGCCGGCAGGACAGCTAGCGGTGCGAGCGCCAAAACGGTGTCTTTACCCACCTGGGCCTGGGTAAATAAAATATATCCCACTGGTTTGCCTTCCGCTTCCGCCACCAGGGACAGTTCCGGCACAAAGGCTTTGCTGTCCCGCAGCGCCGCCACCAGATCCTGTTCTGTTCCATCGCTGTGCCGTGCCGTGGCAAAGGCGGCTTTTACAAGCTGGTATACCGCTTCGTAGTCGCGTTTGGTTTCTTGACGAATGAGTAAGTCTTTTTTTCCTAATTTCATGTTCCTTCCTCCTGAATTGTTGTGTGAAAAGAGCGGACTCAAATTTTCTTTCGCAGCCACGAAACTAATGCCCATTTCTCCGTCACCCGCTTTTTAAACGTAGAAAACTTGCGTTCAAAAGCGGTGGCACGGATGGGCGCCATTAGGGCAACACGTTTAGATAAAGGACCGGAGCATATTTTGGCGCCGGGCCTTTATCTGTCCAAAGGAAATAAAAAGGTCGTGTTATATTTTGGACGGATGGAGCTGACCTTTCGTGACAATCCCGGTTCATTAAACCCATTTTACGCCGAAGACACAAAGTTTTTCATTTCCTTCC
Source organism: uncultured Clostridia bacterium (assembly GCA_938005345.1). Classification (GTDB taxonomy): domain Bacteria; phylum Bacillota; class Clostridia; order RUG12999; family RUG12999; genus JAAWTG01. The sequence continues at coordinate 2,067 of CALLNG010000189.1, read as the reverse complement.
GGTAGGACAAGCCAATTCCTTTGAACCATGGTTTCCATGATAAATGCCATAACGTCCATCCGATGATGTATAAACGCAAGCTGAGGACCTTGATTCCATAAAGATTTCGGGATAAAATGCCGCAATGTTTGCGCGGCAAGGTCACAGACTTTCGTCATGCAGTCACATATATTTTCGGCTAGCGGTTTTAAAATCTGCCATAGCGTGTTGTCCATCATCTCGGAGGAAAACACGGGAAATTCAGCCGATAATGTTCCATCTTGACTTGAGATAAATCCTTCGCTGATTAGTTTTATCAGCATATCATTGTTTGGATTGGCTGGTTTTTCAAGAATCGCGTCACACATCGCTTCGATGGAGGAATTCCAATGGACCGGTTCCCACAATTGATATTTTTCAATGATACGGTAGTTTTCCACGGAAAAATATGCGGTGTTGTCATTGTTTTCACAATGGCCATAGATACCATGAAAGTGATGATGTTGATAATCATTATCATATCCGAATATAAAGCCGCGGCGACCGTTTGACAGCAGCGGATAATTGCCAAAGCGCTCCCTGCCTTTCTTATCGGAAAGATTCAAAGCAAACACCATGGCCAGATTTGCAAAGGTCCATTTTAGCCGATTATGGCTATACTGATTTCCTCTGAAATCCAACGTTTCTAGTGTAGGAAGAAGGTTCGACAGCTTTTCGTTAAATTGTTCTGCTGCTTTGCCGTAAACCGGTTTCAGCTTCGCTGTCAATTCTTTCTCGTATGCATCCGTAAAAATAATGATGTTCGTTTGATATTTATCCCCCACTTTCTTTATGATGTCATGGTTCACGAGCAATTCTATTTCATCTTCCAGATAAGTTACGGCAACACCAAGCTCTATTGACAGTTCCTGTATAGTGACGGGCGTATCATAAGCACTGAGGAGGATATTGCCGGGCAGTTTTCTTTGAAACAGATTCCAATAACAAGAACTGTCAGTGTCTCCCCAATAGTCCATACGGAACGTCCCGGGATGATAACTTTTTTCTCCAAATTTTCTTGACATACCAATACCTTCTTTCAATCGTTTTCTTGTTTGGAAGAGATAATATTTTACCATTGCAATACTGATACCAAGGTCGGTTGAAATTTCAGAACAGCTTCTGCCGTAAATATAATACGCAACCGTGACATCACGGTATTGTTTTGACAGAAGGGACAACTCGCGGCGTAAAAGATGGAGTTCTTCTGCCTTCAGATATTCCTCCTCAGGTGTCACCCAATATGTGCCGACAAAACGTTCATCAAACTCTATCATTTGGAATTTGCTTTTGCGGATATGTTTTTTCAATGTATTTTCTGCAATTCGCCACATGAAGCTGTAAAAAGCGTCATCGTTTCTTAGCCGCCCCGCGCACTTCAACACCTCGCAAACAATATCGTTTGTCAAATCCTCTGCCTCCGACTTGTCGTAAAGTCGTGACAGTGAATAAGCAAAAATGTTTTTTAAGTTATCCAATAATAATTTTGCTGCTTGTTCCTGTTCCAAACGCTCACCTCCGGCTCTTTGTGGAACGCGTTCGATTATATAGTACCCCATATGCAGTATCGGTTAATCCGAAATTTTATTTTGATGCATGATAAAGAGTTTCGGTATTTGCAAAAAAAGCATTTGCGCAAGCTAAGGAAGACCCAATAGAAAAGGACCCCCAGAACAAACCGGGGGCCCTTTTCTATTGGAATGCACACAGCGGTTTAATACTCGCACAAGCCATTGCCGTTGCCCTTGCAGAGGATGGAGTTTGGACACCGGTAAGAACAAATTTGCTTAAAGATCCATAGCGTTTCATGCTCCTGCTGTTCCGGCTGGGCGTTTAATATGGTCAGCCGGATCCAGGTTTGGTCGCTCCGCTGGTAATCGAAACGGACGGTTTGTTCACCTTTTAATTGCTGTGCCAGCACAGTAAAGTCGCACATATGCAAAAAGGACGCGCGGTAATCCTCGTGTATATAGTCGCGCGCATACAGCCGGAATGCCTCTTTGATATCCTGGTTGGACCGTTTGAGAATATCCGAGAAGTCAAAATGAT